>JAEWIW010000325.1 GCA_023386855.1 Bacteroidota bacterium
CAAGGTTAGTGGCTACATCGAATTGAGACAGGTCTTCACGCGCTCTTTCATTCACTCTTTGTTCGATGGTTCCAAACCCAGTACTGCGAACACTTCCGGAAAAGTACACGGTTCCAAGATCCGCCAGCTTTACATCAACTCTTCCCAACGCTGCATAACCACTCGATTCATTTATGTTTGACAACCTCAATTCATTGAACCAAACTTCAGCACAGGCATTATCCTTGTTCCGGTTTTCAATACCCAGGAAGAAAATGCGCACTTCTCCAAGGTTCGGGTTTCCCATGATAGCATACTCTTTTCCATCTGCAAGGGTTTGCTTGAAATAATAACTTGCGGGCACTGAATTGTTCCTTGCTACTTTCAATTTAACCAGTTGCTGGAGATCGAGTGTAAGGTCATTAATATCGGGCCATATATCTGCATCAGCCGATGCACCCCATGGTGTTTTCTTCAATGGTATCCTTACCTCATAATAATTGTTACCAAGATCATTACCCATTCTTACCACCGCGTAAATATCATTGTCCCTCAGGTCATCTGTTAAACCACCACTTTCAATATGCGAATACATCGCAAGTGTTCCATATTGACGAAGATCGAGGTTCATGGTTTTGAACACACCGCGAACATCATGCTGGTCAAGATCACAAACCTGTAAACTCAACGACTGTTCATTCAATAACAGGTTGACATTATTATTACTGATCTGCTGCTGCCTGATCACATTGGGCGGCGTTTTGTAAGGTATTGGCCTGCGTGAACTGTTCTCTTCAATATTCACTGCAAGCTGGTTGAATTCTGTATTTGTGTTCGCAGGTATTACAGTATAGGCCCCTGTAGTATCCAGCTCATAATTATACCTTCTCCACTGGTTTCTTACCAGTTCAAGTTTTGCAAATCGCAATACAACAGAATCTTCAAAGCCAGTCATGAACATCCTGATAAACCGGATCGATTTGAAATCAGGAATATTACCTACTTTCTTTTCAAACTCGGCTATTGGTATGCGGAACAGGTACCACTTCTCCTGGTTACCTCCATTAGGCGTAAAGGTTCTTACATCAGTGATATAATTCTTTCCTACTTCATCAAGCTCAGCAGGACTCAATTCCACTTTATACTGGAAATACTCTTCCAGTTCATTCAAGGTATTATCACGATTGAATTCTTCCTGGTCGGGGTATAAGGTGAAGGCGGAAACAAATTGCTGGTCGCCAGTTGCCACCGGTGAATTACCCTGTGGGTTATTAATGTTCTTATACCTTCCGAGGATACCAGTTTGCGACTGGTCAAAAGAAGCATCACGATAATTTTTGAAATCATCATTGGATGGATCTTTCAGTGCAGCCTGGTAAACGGCAGAATTCTGCCCATACAGATTAGCAAGTGTTTGAAGGTATGCGGCAAATTTCTGTTGTTCAACATCGTTGGTAAGTCCATCAAAACCCGCATCCTGGAAGGGCCTGTCTGACGGATCATTACTGAAAGCCTGTGTAACCTGGATGGGATTGGCAGGCACTTTACCCCAAACTGTTGCGGTATCTTCAAGCGCTTTAGTAATGGCGCCACTGATTCCATTTTCAAAGAAACGCTTACCGTCTCTCAATACATCTTCTGAAATATTTCCAAGGTTGAAATAGAGCTGCCCCCCATTGCTGGAAGGATTTAGCAGGAAAGGATCCTGCATCCAGAATTCGATGAATTCAACGTTGCCGGTTTCAAAATCCACCTGATCCAATCCGCGCATGATACCCGCCCACCGCTGCCGCGGGTTGTTAAGTCTACCATCAGCTGTTAAACTTCCAGCCCTTGCGTCAAAATTATATGGACCTTTTTCCTGTGGATAGTAGGCCATATCGAAGGTCACCAGCTGCGCCTGTCCAAGATCGGGGGTCCTGTTGGGATATATTTCAGTTACCCTTATTTGTCTTATCCTGGGGTCTGTAAAATCCTGGTAAGAACGAACAGGGTTATTGGCATTCCTCCTGTCCTGCAATACCGGTTCAATATTATACCATGCCAATTTTGCACGGTTGAAATTGTACGAAAGATCATTGGTTCTTTCTGCTTCTTCAAAGAGTCCATTGCCCTGGGGCGTTGATGCAAGACCCCAGCTGACCAGTGGAAAGCGAAGATCAATTGCATTACGTGTTCCTTCAAAATCATCAACGAAGATCAGGCCGCTGCTACCCTTGCCGATCTGTTTTGGATGGCCCGGCTTTAATAACGCTGCTTCTCCATAGGCCATCACCGAACTCATTTCGGTAGTATTATAATATGGAAGTTTATCGAGCCAGCGGGTCAGTTTTGGAAACTGTGTATTATAACTGAAATCAAATCCATACATGGTGTTGCGTATGGGATCTTCGTTATAAGATGTCTTGGTGAAGAAAGGTCTTTCACCTAATCGAACAATTGAACCACCCAATGTTAACGACTGCCTTGCGTTTTGTTTGGCAATATAATCGAGCCTTAGCCCCAGGAAGTTTCGCTGCTGTATGCCAAAGCCCGCATTGTTTTCATATTGAACATTTACCGGCACACCGGAATTCAATATGGCATTATTGATGATCCTTACTGTTCCAAGATTATAATCGATGGTATAATCAACGTTTTCGCGTAATACCTGGCCGCCCGCTGTTACCGTTACAGATCCCGGCGGCACATTGAATGCCCCAAGCGAGATCTCCGAGGTTGACTGGCCCTTAGCATATCCCGATATGATGTATCTATCCAGGTTCGCATAGGTTTTAGCGATCTCCTTGATGGTATCGTACAGGGGATAATAAACATACTGGTCTTTCAATTGCTGGGAACTCCCCTGGAATGCTGCTGAATCAAGGTCGCGGCCAAACGGTTCAAGCATGGGAAAAATGATCCTGGCCTGCGATGATATAACCGTGAATCCTTCAAGGTAATCAAAGACACCATCGGGCAAGGGGTCATTCCTGCTGTTCAGCCGGTCGAGGTTCAATACCGTGATCAGTGGCACTCCTGCTTTTGGACCTTCTGGTAAAAATCTTTTCTGTCCAAGGCTTGGTTCTTCATACAGCACATTCAGCTTGAAATCCTGGGGCTGTATGGAGGAAAGATAACTGCCATCCTTGGATTTCAAAGAATACACATTTTTCATCATCAGGTCCCACAAGGGAAGCTGTGTACGCTGTGAAGTAGCTTTAAGCAATTTCAGGAATAATACTTTCTGTGTGCCGCCCTGTACAACGGTTGTATCGGGTGGAATATCCTGCGAAAATTCACCTACCTGGTAGATCTTTCCATTATAACTGTACTGGTAAGCCACTGCGAGCACTTCATCAGGAAGCAGGGGCTGGTTCAGTGAAATAAATCCTACCTGTGGATTGAAGAAATATTCATTTTCATTCAGCTTGCGTGCAAAGGTTTTTTCGAAATCCTGCACAGGCCTAAGTCCAATCGAAGCAAGCCTGGTGGTGATCGCTGAAGAGTTCCTTGAACTGGGATCATTGATGATACGCCTGTAAAGATCATTGGCATCGTTATACGGCAGCCCCCTTGAATTGCCGGGATTACAATTGACGGCAGGATTAAAAGCCGGGCATTCGGCCAGGTCCATCAACCCTACTACATCACGTGTTTCAGTGGTAGTACCGTTCCTGTTGGTTACCCATACTTCCACGCGAAGGATCTGCACCTGTGAATTCACCACGGGAAGATTGCGCATCGCACTGTTATAATTATTGCGGAAGTACTGGGCCATTAAAAAGTGCCTGTTCTCTTCATAGTCATTAGCTTTGAATTCAAATAATGAGCTGGCTGCACCTCCCTGCAAACCCATGGATTGCCGCTGCGCGCGCTGGTTGGCGAGCACGCCGGTGATATAGAGTTTACCAAACTGCAACTGTGTTTTTAAACCAAAAAGTGATTGTGCGCCCGGTATCAGGCTTCCCTTCGAGGAGAAGGAAACATTACCGGCCTCGATCCTCTTGATGATCTCATCCTCGGTACCGGTATAATCAAGCTTAAGCTGGTTCTCAAAATCAAAATTTGAAAGCGTATTATAATTGATGGGCAACCTCAGTTTATCGCCGATATTGCCAATCACACTGAGGTTGGCATTCATGTTAAAATCAAATCCCCCATTTCTTCTTGCTCTTTCAGGGAGTGCGGGGTTCTTGATGTTTTGTCC
>JAEWIW010000378.1 GCA_023386855.1 Bacteroidota bacterium
GTTTTCCGTTTTCCATCCATCAATCCCACAATCGCTTTCAGTTCTTCTTCATTCGCCAGGTAAATATTTCCGATATCAGAAACATCTGGGTTCTGGTATGTGGCGGTTAGCGGAATGGTCTTCCTTGCTGAAGTATGAAATTCTACTGCGCCCGTGGTCTTGATTAAGAATTCAATATTGCCTGAACGAACACCCGCTCCAGGCATGATGATGATCCTTCCATTAGCTGATTTTACCAGTTCTGAAAGCAATTCCGCGCCTTCTGGTGCAGAGGTTTTGAGCCCTGAAGTAAGTACCCTTTCACACCCTGCTTCAATGATATCCTCCAACGCTTTGAATGGATCAGGAGCGGCATCAAACGCACGGTTTGAAGTAACCCCCATGGGATAGGCCCATTCTACTATCCTTTTCAATCGCTCCACATCAATTTCACCGGATGGCTTCTGAATACCAACAGAGATACCATCGCATTGCAACTGCTTGCAAATGGCGATATCTTTTTTAATGATGGCAAACTCATGATCATCATAAACATAATCGCCTGCACGTGGGCGGATGATGGGATATAATGCAATGGAAATATTATCGCGTGTTTCGCTGATGCATCCATATGAAGGAGTGGTTCCTCCTTCAACAGGGTTATCGCAAAGCTCTACTCTTTTAGCTCCCGCCCTCTGGGCAATAATGGACGACTGAATATTAAATGAACAAACTTCTAATAACAAAATAGTCAATTTTATGTGTGAACCATACCCCGTGGCACGCCCCCGTGGCACGCCCCCGTGGCACGGGGTGCTTAATATTTAAAATCTGCATGAAAAACCTTATCGAGCTGCGGGGTTCGCACCGAATAAGTAAACCCTTTATGAAGGGCATAGGCACCATACTGGCCTTTCTTATTCAATGCAAGAAATCCTACCTGGATGCTTTTGGCTTTTTCAGGATTGCGCTGAATGATCCTGCGGATCGCTTCTTCACAGGCTTTCTGCGGACTTCTCCCATGGCGCATTAATTCTACCACCAGGTGAGAACCTACAATACGGATCACTTCTTCCCCTAACCCTGAAGATGTAGCAGCGCCTACTTCATTATCTACATACAAGCCCGCGCCAATAATAGGACTGTCGCCTACCCTTCCATGCATTTTGAAAGCCATTCCACTGGTGGTGCAGGCTCCTGAAAGATTACCGTTCTCATCCAAAGCCAACATACCAATGGTATCATGATTTTCCGGTCCACCAGGCATGGGATCATTCTCTTTATTATACAACCTGTTCTCCACGTTCATTACCGGGTCATACTTCGAGGTTTTTAACCACTCCTTCCATGCTTTTTCACTTTCAGGAGTTAACAGGTTTTCTTTTTTGAATCCATTCGCCAGTGCAAACTGTAGTGCACCATCACCGGATAAAACGATATGCGGTGTTTTTTCCATCACCATCCTGGCAACAGAAATGGGATGCATGATATGTTCAATACACATCACTGAACCGCAATTATAATTTTCATCCATGATGCATGCATCAAGGGTCACCCTTCCATCCCTGTCAGGCATGCCACCATACCCGATGGTCTGGTTCTTTGGATCAGCTTCTGGAATTTTTACACCTGCTTCAACGGCATCCAATGCCCTTCCGCCTTTTCCCAGGATCTCCCAGGCAGCAGCATTGGCCTCTTGACCGAAGTCCCAGGTAGAGATCACCAGGGGACCTTTGCTTTTACCTTTCGATAAGTTTGCGGAAACTTCTGAAATGGTGCTTCCTGCTATCATAGCACCGCTGGTAAGTATGGATTGCTGAAGAAAATTTCTTCTTTTCATATAACTGTATTGAACTTTTATGGAGCAATGAAGGTAGGCAATTCATGCATATGCCTTAACTTGAAGCCGTCAAATCAATAACATGAAAAAATTTTTTGTATTTCTTTTTCTCTCTGTTCTTACCCTTAATCTTACTGCACAATATTCCCAGGACTCCGCATGGATAAAGGAATATTATACCAAGAAAGAAGTCTATATCCCCATGCGGGACGGAACAAAACTCTTTACTTCGATCTATACTCCCAAAGATCAGAAGGATAAATATCCAATCCTGATGACCCGCACACCCTATTCCTGCGCCCCGTATGGCGAAGACAACTGGTATCCTTACTGGCTTACCAATGTAAAAAATTATATGCGTGCCGGCTACATCATCGTAAAACAGGATGTTCGCGGAAGGTATATGAGTGAAGGAGAATTCGTGGATGTTCGTCCTTTCAATCCAAATAAAAAAGGAACTGAATTTGATGAAGCCAGTGATACCTATGATGCGATCGACTGGCTGGTAAAAAATCTTCCCAACAATAATGGCAAGGTTGGCATCTATGGCATTTCATATCCCGGCTTCTATTCCACCATGGCTGCATTAAGCGGTCACCCTGCATT
This sequence comes from Bacteroidota bacterium, assembly GCA_023386855.1. Lineage (GTDB taxonomy): Bacteria > Bacteroidota > Bacteroidia > Chitinophagales > Chitinophagaceae > Flavitalea. The sequence continues at coordinate 2,426 of JAEWIW010000378.1, forward strand.
GGTTGCGGTTAGTCCACAAGCACCTGTTACCGACTGGTTCATGGGTGATGATTTTCACCACAACGGCGCATTCTTCCAGATGGATGCATTTGCATTTTATTCCTCCTTTGGAAAGCCGCGTCCAAAGCCGGTTACAGCAGGCAGCCCGGGATATGAGTTCCGGACCCAGGATAACTATATTTTCTACCTTGAACATCCATTAAGTAGTTTATCAGGGATCATGGGCGACTCCATAAAATTCTGGAACGACCTGATGAGTCATCCCAATCTTGATACTTTCTGGAAAGCCAGGAACGTCAGGAATTTCACAGAAAATGTACCGGTTACCGCGCATACGCTTGTTGTTGGTGGTCTGTTTGATGCAGAAGACTGCTTTGGTGCATGGCGTACCTATGAAGCCATTGAAAAGAAAGCAAAGAACGATAACAGGATTGTAATGGGCCCCTGGTATCATGGCCAATGGGCTTCAAAAGATGGAACACATCTTGGCAATGTGCAATTCGGATCAAATACTTCCGAATGGTACCAGAACAATATTGAATGGCCCTTCTTCAATTATTATTTAAAAGGAAAAGGATCTATAGATTCCATTGCAGAAGCAAACATATTTTTTACCGGTGAAAATAACTGGAAGCAATTCGATAAATGGCCTCCTGTAAATGCTAAGCCTACGCCGATTTATTTAAGGGAAGGAGGAAGGCTCGACTGGTCAAAGCCAGGCTCAGCAAGGAGTACAAGCCAATATGTAAGTGATCCTTCAAAACCCGTTCCCTATACTGAAGACGTTCATTTAGGAAGAACAAGGGAATACATGACCGACGATCAGCGCTTTGCATCAAGAAGACCTGATGTGCTGGTATTTCAAACAGAAGTTCTTGATAAAGATCTTACCGTTGCCGGAACGGTTGTGGCCGACCTGCTTACCAGCATCAGCACTACCGATGCGGATTTTGTGGTGAAAGTGATCGATGTTTTCCCTGATACCTTCCAATATGCGATGAATAAAAGCAACTATCCTGTTGGTGGATACCAGATGCTGGTGAGAGGAGAGATCATGCGGGGTAAATTCAGGAAGGATTTTTCAAACCCTGTCCCCTTTAAACCAGGAAAGGTTGAAGAAGTAAGGTTTGAATTGCCTGATATCGCGCATACGTTCAAGGCAGGACATAAACTGATGATCCAGGTTCAAAGCAGCTGGTTCCCATTAGCCGACAGGAACCCACAGAAATTCATGGATATCTACCATGCAAAGCAGGAGGATTTCCAGAAATCAACCATTAATATTCACCATGAAAAGGCTAATGCCTCTTCCATTATTTTACCAGTTCTTACAACTAAATAAGCAGGAGCAGGGGTAAAAATCGAATATTGAGTACCTTCGATGGCTCCGGCCGTCAGCCATTCAACCGCTAAAACTCTCACAGAAATGAAAAGATTAAGTTTACTGTTTGCCATGCTGGTAAGCATGACCACGATGGCCCAGGTGAACATCATTCCCAAACCGGTGAAAGCCACTACTGGTGTTGGAAATTTTGTCCTTAATAAAAAATCCTGCATCATCGTAGTGGATGAAGAACAGCGGAATGCGGCCAACTTCCTGAATGACTATTTAAAGGAATTGTATGGTTTCAAGTTGCGCATCACCAATAAAAATGCGAAGAACAGTATTCGGCTGAATACAAAAAAATTCATCAAGGCACCGGAAAATGAAGGAGCCTATACACTTGAAGTAACACCATCGCAGGTGCAGGTGGATGGAGATTCTTATGCCGGAACTTTTTACGGCATACAAAGCCTGATACAGTTATTGCCAACAGAAAAAAGCAAATCACTTTCTATCCCCGTGGTAACTATTGAAGACCAGCCAAGGTTCAAATACCGTGGCTTGCACCTCGATGTGGGAAGGCATATGTTCCCCGTTTCGTTTATCAAAAAATACATTGATTACATCGCACTGCACAAGATGAATTATTTCCACTGGCATCTTACCGAAGACCAGGGATGGAGAATAGAGATCAAGAAATATCCAAAGCTTACACAGGTGGGAGCTTATCGTGATGGAACCATCATTGGCCGCTATCCCGGTAAAGGAAATACCAATACACGTTATGGTGGATTCTATACACAGAAGGAAGTAAAGGAGATCGTGGACTATGCCACCAAACGTTACGTTACGGTTATCCCTGAAATTGAAATGCCCGGTCATGCTGTTGCCGCGCTGACTGCCTATCCAGAACTGGGGTGCACCGGCGGACCATACGCTGTAAAGCAGACCTGGGGTGTATTCCCGGAAGTATTCTGTGCAGGAAAGGAAACGACTTTTCAATTCTTACAGGGCGTGCTGGATGAAGTGGTTGAATTATTCCCATCAAAATATGTTCATATCGGTGGTGATGAATGTCCAAAAGACAGTTGGAAAAAATGCCCGGATTGCCAGAAAAGGATAAAGGACAACAAGCTTAAGGATGAACACGAACTGCAGAGTTATTTTATCCAGCGCATGGAAAAATACCTTAATGGAAAAGGTAAGACCATTATTGGCTGGGATGAAATTTTAGAAGGTGGATTGGCACCAAATGCAGTGGTGATGAGTTGGAGAGGAGAAAAAGGTGGAATTGAAGCAGCAAGGCAAAATCACGATGTGATCATGACACCGGGAAGCCATGTTTACCTCGATCACCAGCAAAAGAAAAATGAAGATTCAGTTACCATTGGAGGATATACTACTGTTCAGAAAGTGTATAGCTACGAACCGGTTCCAAAAGAGCTCAACGAAAAGCAGGCTAAACATGTACTGGGTGCACAGGGCAATGTATGGACGGAGTACATGAACAATCCAAGGAAAGTGGAATACATGATCTTTCCAAGGGTAAGTGCATTAAGTGAAGTATTGTGGACACCGAAAGAGGAAAAGGACTGGGATGATTTTGAAGAAAGATTAAAGACACAGTTCAAGCGCTATGACTTATGGGGAGCGAACTATAGCAAGGCATTGCTGGAAGGAGAAGGAAAATAACCTAACAAGAAAAACACATAATCAGAAAACATGGTAGACTCATTTGAAAAGATCCCGGTAAAAATATTCCCGGATCTTGCGCAGGGTTCACTTTATGCCGCCAATGAAGTGGCGAAAGTGATCAGGGAAAAACAGGAACAAAATCTTCCTGCGGTAATCGGATTTGCAACAGGTTCAACACCTAAAGTGATGTATGCTGAACTGGTTCGCATGCATAGGAATGAAGGATTAAGCTTTAGGAATGTTATCGCTTTCAACCTGGATGAATATTACCCGATTGACCCCGATGCTTTCCAGAGTTATAAAAGGTTCATGAAAGTTAACTTGTTCGACCATGTAGATATTGATCCAAATAATATTCATATTCCTGATGGAACCATTACAAAGGAAGAAGTAAAGGAACATTGTCTTCAGTATGAGAAAATGATTGAAGATGCAGGTGGAATTGATCTCCAGATATTAGGAATTGGATTGAATGGTCATATCGGTTTCAACGAACCTGGCTCAAGCATTTATTCAAGAACAAGGTTGATTGCGTTGGATAACAGCACGAGGATCGCGAACTCCTATGAATTCGCCAACCTTTCGCAGGTTCCAAGGCTTGCCATCACCATGGGCATCAGCACCATCCTTAAAGCAAAGAAGATCATCCTGCTTGCCTTCGGGGATGCAAAGTCTGAAATCATCCAGAAATCGGTTGAAGGAAATGTTACCGAGCAGATCCCTGCATCGTTGCTTCAGCAACATGGCGATACCACCGTTGTACTTGAAGAGATCGCTGCTGCAAACCTTACCAGGTTCCGTTCACCATGGTTAACCGGAGATTGCGACTGGACGCCTGCGATGATGCGGAAGGCCGTCGTGAATACAGCACTTAAGCTGAAAAAACCATTGCTGAGTTTAACCAACAGTGATTATAAGGATTCAGGATTGGGAGACCTGCTGGTAGAAAAGGGCGATGCTTACCAGATCAACCTGCAGGTGTATTATATGCTAAGGGATAGCATTACAGGCTGGCCTGGGGGTAAACCGGATCTTTACCTGCCCAACCATCCAGAACGCCAGAAACCATACCCAAAAAGATGTATCATCTTCTCCCCTCACCCCGATGATGATATCATTTCTATGGGGGGGA
>JAEWIW010000395.1 GCA_023386855.1 Bacteroidota bacterium
GAAGGGTTATCAACTGAAGTGATACCAATTTTTACTTCCGGGTTTTTATCACCTGGCTTTGGATAACGGGTATTTTCAAGGTAACCATGTTGTCCATCGGCTACATAGATCGGGAACATCGGCACCTGTGTATCATCAAAACGCATGTATGCAATGTGTTTGCTATCGGGTGCCCACCAGAAGGCCCTGTAACGACTTGCTCTTCCAAGGATCTCTTCATAATAGATCCATGATGCATAACCGTTCATGATAAGATCGGTTCCATCATTGGTAAGGCGGGTTTCTTTTTTTGAAGCAAGCTCCATGGAATAGAGATCATTCTTCTTTGTATACGCCACGTATTTGCCATCGGGCGAAAGCGTGATGTTCTTTACATCTTCAAGACCCAATGAACTCGCAGAGGGCGTTTTAGGTTGCTCCTCTGTTTTGCTGTAAGGAACGGCTTTGCCGGTTTTAACATCCACCGACATGGTCTTCATTTGTCCATCGCTTTCATCTTTTCTTAATTCGATGTAATGTTCATCATCGACCCATCCACGAATGGCCGGAAGTGGTTTACTGATTTTTGAAGGCATCCCCTTGAATGCCTGTTCAAAGCTAACCTGTTTGAGTTGTGCCGACAATTGCAGCGTCATGCACAACATCAACGTGATCAATACTTGTATCCTTCTCATGTTGTGATTTATTGTTGTGGGAAATTAGGGAATTTGAATTGTTAGTGTATAGAAAAATGTGGTGACATGAATATATTAACGCACTTCCTGCATTTCCACCAGCTTGCGATAAAATCCATCCTGTTCAATGAGTTCATCATGGTTTCCTCTTTCCACTATCCGTCCTTTCTGTAATACGATGATCTCATCGGCATGCCTGATGGTGCTGAGCCTGTGAGCGATCACGATGCTTGTTCGGTTGATCATCATTTTATTGATCGCATCCTGCACCAGCTTCTCACTTTCGGTATCAAGCGATGAAGTGGCTTCATCAAGGATCAATATCGGGGGGTTTTTTAATACAGCCCTGGCAATGGTCATACGCTGGCGTTCACCGCCACCGAGTTTGCTTCCGCGATCACCGATATTGGTCTCATACTGTTCATCCTTATTCATGATATACTGGTGAGCATTGGCCACTTTTGCCGCAGCTTCGATCTCTTCTAATGAAGTGCCTGGTTTGCCCAATGCAATATTGTTTGCAATGGTATCATTAAACAGGATGGGTTCCTGTGTTACAATTCCCATTTGCTTCCGCAACGACTGTAGTGAATATTCACGTATATCAATTCCATCAATGAGGAGGTCACCGCTACTTGCATCATGAAAGCGGGGAATGAGATCGGCAAGTGTTGACTTACCCGCACCTGATGAGCCAACAAGCGCCACAGTAGTGCCTTTCCTGATCTTCAGGTTAATATTATCCAGCACCGTAATATCATTATACGCAAAACTTACATTGCGGAATTCAATACAATCGTTGAACCCTTCAAGCGTTTTTCCCGGCGATTTTTCTTTTACCGTGATCGGTGCATTGAGTATCTCTTCAATTCTTTTAATGGCTGCGCTTCCTCTTTGCACATTGTAAAAAGCAGTTGATAATCCTTTTGCCGGGTTGATGATCTGTGTAAAGAAAACAATATAAGTGATGAAAGTATCCGGCGCCATCAGCTCCTGGTTCAACACCAGCTGTCCACCAAACCAGAGTACGATACTCAACACCACCACGCCAAGAAATTCAGAGAGTGGTGATGCAAGATCCCTTCTGAAGATCATCTTATTCCTTAAGTGGTTCAGAGTATCATTACTTTGAAAGAATTTATTTCCAACAACGGCTTCAGCGTTGAAAGCCTTGATCACTCTTAATCCTCCAAGTGTTTCATCCAGTATCGACATTAGTACACCCTGTTCATGTTGTGCTGATGCGGATTGTTTTTTCAATGAGCGGCTGATTCTTCCAATGATAAAACCGGTGAGCGGCAGCAGTATAAAAATGAACAGTGTCAGGGTAGGACTAAGCAATATCAGTACCGTTAATATAATGATGATGGTCATCGGTTCACGGATCATGGCTTCCAGCGTACTGATCACGCTCCATTCAATTTCATTTGCATCATTGCTCATCCTGCTGATGATATCCCCTTTTTTCTGTTCGGTGAAATAACCGATAGGAAGCTGGAGTATCTTGGAAAAAAGATCGGCACGCAGGCGTTGCAACACGCGGTTACGCATTGGGGCAAGAACGCGGTAGGATAAATAAATGAAGAGGTTCTTAAAGAAGATACCTGTGATGATCAATATACATATCGCACCGAGGGCATAGGTTGTATTGTGTTCAATGATCAACCTTGAGATATAGTACTTGATGAAATCCAGCAGGCTGCTTGCGGAGAATCCCACTTCGGGTGCCTGTTCCATGGTCTTTTCCATACCGAAGAGCATTTTAAGAAAAGGTGCAAGGAGGGCAAGAGAAACCAGTGAGAACAACACTGCGAGCAGGTTGGATATTATATAGAGAACAATATTTCCTTTCTGATCCTTTAAGTACTTTAAGATTATCGAGAAACGCTTCATGAATCGGGGCGCGATTTTTTAAATAATCGCCAAAAGTAGGCAATTCCTACCTTTACGGTCATAAATAGGGAATATGCAAGAAGGAAAACGACAAAAACAGGTGGCAGGATTACTGCATGAAGAATTGAGCGATATTTTTCACAGGCTTGGACTGGGCATCGTCGATGGTGGAATGGTTTCCATCTCTTCGGTGAAAGTAACGCCGGACCTGCTGGAAGCAAGGATTTATCTTTCCATATTTAAAGCACCCGATTCAAAAGCGGTGTTGAAGAAGATCAGCGACAGGTCGTGGGAAATCAAAAAAGAACTCAGTGCCCGTGTAGGAAAGCAATTGAGAAGGATGCCGGAACTTGTTTATTTTCTCGATGATACCCTCGATCATGTTTTCAGGATGGAGGAACTGTTCAAGCAGATACATAAAGATGAAGATGAGCAGAAAGAAAATGACTCTCCCGAACAATAGCGCGGATACCCTAAACTTTATTCCATGATCTTTGCCTTTGCATGGAGGTATTTCAAAGCCCGGAAATCGACCAACGCGATCAATATCATTGCCTGGGTGAGCATGGTGGCCATCATCGTGATCACTGCTGCATTTATTATACTGCTCAGTGTATTCAATGGTTTTGAAGGACTGGTTAAATCACTTTATTCTTCTTTTTATGCCGATATGCGGGTAGTGCCTGTTGAAGGGAAGAAGTTTCATATCAGCGAAGCCGAACTCGCTAAAATGAAAAAGATCCCGGGCATCAGGGGCTATTCACTGATGATGGAAGAAAAAGCATTGCTCCAGAATGGCGAGGTCCAGGCTATCGTTTACCTCAAGGGCGTGGATGAACATTACCTGGAAGTTAGTGGCGTAGGTGAAAAGATCATCAGGGGCAAGTTTGACCTGGGTACTGCCGACCAGCCGGCCATTGTTTTGGGCAGCGGCGTGGAGAATGCCCTGGGTTTATACAGTGAACAAAATCTTTATCCTATTACAGCCTACCTTTTTAAGCCTGGCATTAATATGAACGTAGTGGACCCGCTCCAGGCTTTTTCGGCCGATAACCTGGCCACCACCGGAACTTTCTTTATACAGCAGGATATCGATAACAAGTACGCGATCACCAGTCTTTCCTTTATGAAATCCATGCTGGGCATGGAACCCGATGAATATGGCAGTATAGAATTCAGCCTGCGGAACCCGGACGAGGAGGGAAGGGTAAAACGGGAACTCCAGGCTATTTTTGGTTCAAAGGCGCTGGTTGAAACCCGTTATGAACAAAACAAAAGCCTGTACACCGTAATGTCGGTGGAGAAATATGCCATTTACGGCATTCTCACCCTGATGCTGGTGGTAGCGGCTTTTACCCTTATTGGCTCATTGAGTATGCTTGTTCTTGAAAAAAGAGAGGATATCCAGGTGCTTAAGTCGCTGGGCGCCAACAGGAACCTGATTTACAGGATCTTTCTTTCCGAGGGTATGTTGCTGGGGCTGATCGGCGCATTTTCCGGTACGCTTATCGCCCTGCTGATCTGCTGGGCCCAGGTGAAATTCCAGCTGATTCCCATCCAGGGAGGCACTTTCCTGATCAGTTATTACCCCGTTGAAGTGAGGGTAAATGATGTGCTGGTGGTATTGGCTACGGTACTGTTCATTGCACTGGCCGCTTCCTGGCTGCCGGCAAGGAAGGCAGCGGCTACGGTTGTTGCCAGGGTTGGCAAGGAAGAATAGGCCCTTTCCATCACAACATTTTTCCAAATGTGGAGTTTTTACACTTGATATATAACGGAACATAGGTTAATTTGCGAGTCCTTAGCCAGGTTAACCAAATTCCAGCAACCAAATTCGGGCGGATGTTTCTTGTTTTATTGTCGTTTGCAATAGCTTTTGTAATTACTTTTTTCGCTACTCCAGTGATTATTACTGTTGCAGAAAGAAAAAGGCTTTACGATGTGCCGGATGAACGGAAGATCCACGAAACGCCCAAACCTTCTCTGGGTGGGCTGGGCATATTTGCCGGTTTTACCATTGCTGTCCTGATCACTTCTCCCTTTCATTTAAATAACGAGATCCAGTATTTCCTGGCTGCTGCCCTGGTGATCTTTTTCCTGGGCCTTAAAGATGATATCCTGATCATTGCCCCCATAAAAAAATTCATTGGCCAGTTGATCGCTACATTTTTGGTGATCTATGCCGGCGATATCCAGATCTCCAGCATGCAGGGTTTCCTGGGCATTTATAATTTGCCTGAAGGTGTCAGCCTGCTATTGACCTATTTCACCGTGATGGTGGTGGTCAATTCCTTTAATCTTATTGATGGGGTGGATGGATTGGCGGGTAGCCTTGGAATGGTAGCTTTTGCCTTTTTCGGCTATTATTTTTTTTCGATCGGACTCAGCGCTTATGCCATCCTTTCTTTCGCCATGGCAGGAAGCGTGCTGGCTTTCCTGATCTTTAATTACCAGCCTGCAAAGATTTTTATGGGTGATACCGGTTCCATGTTAATTGGACTGGTCTGTGCCATACTGGTGGTGAAGTTCATTTCGATTTCACAGAATCCTGCATCGGGTTTTGCGCTGGCATCTTCACCCGCTATAGGGTTTACCGCGCTGATGGTCCCCTTGCTGGATACGTTGAGGGTATTTGCCATCCGCATCCTGAATAAAAGATCCCCGTTCAGTCCCGACAGGAACCATATTCACCACCTTATGCTCGACAGGGGATTCAGTCACCGGGTGATTGCACTGGTACTTGCATTGGTGAATGGTGCTATGATATTGTTCGTTTTCAACCTCCGCAACCTGGGCAGTACCGTGTTGATAGGTGCCGTGGTAGCCTTCTTTTTTTCTTCCATCGCGATATTGTTTTATTCTACCAGGAAAGCTGTCAAACCGCCTGTTGTGCCTCAATTGCAGGAGATGGGCACTACATCTACCATTGTTACAAGGGCCAAAACAAAAATGGTAGGTCAGGAAAATTAAACCTAATTAATGTAGGTTTGCATCCAATTAATTTTAGTTGTATGTCAGACGAGTTAACTCTTATCATTGAGCAAGCTGAGGAAACGATGCAGAAATCGATCAGCCATCTTGAAGCTGAACTGGTTAAAGTAAGGGCAGGTAAGGCAAACCCGAACCTGGTGGAAGGCATTGTAGTGGATTATTATGGTACACCTACCCCTGTTAACCAGGCGGCAAACGTATCTGTTGCCGATGCTCGTACGCTCACGATCCAGCCCTGGGAGAAGAATATGTTGCAACCCATCGAAAGAGCGATCATCAATGCCAATATAGGTGTAACACCACAGAACGATGGTATGCTGATCCGTTTGTTCATGCCTCCATTAACAGAGGAAAGGAGAAGGGAACTGGTGAAGAAAGCACAGGGAGAAGGTGAACATTCCAAAGTGGCTATCCGCAGTGTTCGCCGCGATTCCATGGAGCAGATCAAGAAATTACAGAAAAATGGTACCAGCGAAGATGCCTGTAAGGATACTGAGCAGGAAGTGCAGGTACTGACCGATAAATACATTGCGCTGGTGGATAAACACCTTGCAGCAAAAGAAAAAGAGATCATGACCGTATAAAAGATCGACCTATATTTTTATCCCGGGTACTTTAAGATGGTGCCCGGGATTTTTATTTCCTGGCAAGGTATACCCGCAATTTTCATTTCCTGGCAAGGTATACCCGCAATTTTTATTTCCTTGCAAGGTACACCCCGGCGAGAATGATGCAAAGGCCGATCACCTGTAAAGTATATATTGTTTCATTGGCAACAAGTCCCCAAATCAATGCAATAAAAGGGATACCATAGGTGACCATCGAAGCAAATAAAGCACCTGCCTTTTTCAGTAATACATAAAAAAGAATGG
>JAEWIW010000023.1 GCA_023386855.1 Bacteroidota bacterium
GTGGTGAGATCACTGATACGATAAAATAAATACGAAATACAAAATACGAAATACAAAATGGACGATGCGGGCACATGATAATTATCATCCTTAATTATAAATAGAAGGATATGAAACACCAATTAAGGTAATTATTGCAAGCAATAAGATTTCTCATTTAAGCAACTACAATTATAACCAATCCTGCAGGAATGATCTCCTGCAGGATTTCCAAACTTATATCATCAGGAAATTACTCTTCATATCAATTTTGTCACTGTTTATCCTTACAGGATGCAGTCACCATGCGGTCAGGCCCACCAGAATAACCGCTGAGCTTGCCAGTCATTTAAATAACTATACACTACTCAATCCCGGCGATGAGATCAAACTCTATCGGTATGGCCGCAGGCCTGTATCGGGAAAAGAAGTAGCCAATTATGAACCTGAGTATTATTTTTCTGCCCCAGGCAATAAATTTCTTCAACCCCTCACCATCAATAATGTGGTCAATGCCTACCCGCACAACCCAGCATTCAAGCAACGAATAAGATCAAACTTTAAAAACGATAAGGACCTCTTGCACATTAACCCCCTAACCAAACGCTATTCCATTACCGAACTCAAATCTTCCACCCACTAACCTCTCGTATTTTGTATTTCGTATTTTGTATTTTGTATTTCAATTCCGTTTTCCGTATTCCCTATAAGTATCTCCCTATATCCCCCTTAGTGTTTGCTATGCGTTTATCATTATCTCCTTCAAAAAGCTTGCTCGGATGCGATATATGTTAGAAATTTTATAGCACTTTTCCGGCCCTTCATTAAATAAGGAAAAATGAACCCTGGATCGGAAGCTCGTGCCGCTCTGCCAACAGAGGGCTACCAGCTAACATCTTTTTTTAATAAAACGGCATCCATATGCCGTTACCTCGTAGTACTCATCGGGGTGGCCGGGATATTGGGTATATTGATTGACCTGCCCTACCTGCGCGCCATTATTCCAGGAACACAACCTTTATCGTTTACCGGTTCCATATGTTTTTTGGTAGCAGGACTAGCCCTGGATGTTCCTAAAAACAGTATGGGAAGACTGGCATTATTCATCAGTGGAATATTCCTGGTCATTTCCGGCTTATTAACGCTTGCAGAATATAAGTTCAACGTCAGCATATTGTTTGATGAAATATTTCTCAAGCAACAGCGACCTTTGAACAGCGGCCGTATGTCAATTTCAGGCTCCCTGAATTTTGTACTGGTTGGTGTTTTCTTTCTTTTTAAATGGAAAAAGAAAAAGAATTATACCGAGATACCCGTGTTGATGATTTTAATGATCGCATCAATGGTGGCCACTGCTAACCTGCTAAGAATATCCAACCAGGAATTTCATACGCGTATATTCAGTCAACCGGTAAATGCAACGATTGGTTTCATTCTTCTTTCCACCAGTGCATTGTTCCAGCGTTCCTGCTGTGGCTTCGTCTCCACCTTTGCTTCAAAGGCGCATACGGGGAGGTCGGGCTTTATTTTGCTCAACCAGATCATTGCGATACTTGCAGTCATCACCTTCTTTCAATTTATTGGAGTAAACGCAAAATGGTATTCATTCAATGATTCCTTACCCGTTGTGATGGTAGTGTATATGTTTGTATTCGGGCTGTTGGTAGAGAAATATACCAGGTTGCTGAATAAATATGAGCTGCAGAAAGAAATGCTTTTCCAGGAAGTTCAAAGCAAGAATGAAGAAGTAAAGACCAACCTGCGGGAACTGGCAATATATCTTCAAAATTCCAAGGAAGAAGAAAGCATGCATCTTGCAAGGGAAATTCATGACCAATTGGGACAGGAACTGGCCATCATGAAATTTCATGCGAATATTTTGCAGGAAGAATTAAATGGTAGCAGCTCGCCATCGTTAGGTATTATTAGCAGGTACCTGGATGGTTCAATAGAACTGGTCAAAAAAATATCCACTGAATTAAGACCGCAGTTGCTGGATGATATTGGTTTAATCGAAGCTATGCAATGGCATGCCAGCGAGGTGCAAAGAATTTTCAATATAGATATCATCACTGACATTAATGTGTCTTCCCTTCCTGCCGAGATCAATAATTCTGCAGCAGTATTCAGGATCTTCCAGGAAACCATGAACAATATAGCGAAGCATGCCAACGCTAACCAGGTGTATATACATGTATCGCAGCAGGTTGCACCCGGCATTTTAAGGATCTCTATCACTGATGATGGCATCGGCTTCGATCCGCTGAATATTAAAACCAAAAGAAAGCATGGGCTGACGGCCATGACCGAAAGGGTTATCGGCTTAAAAGGCAACTGCCAGATCATTAGTCATCCCGGCGAAGGCACCTGCGTGATCGTGGAGATCCCGCTGCACGACGATTGCCATTGGGAAGAAAATTTACAGGAATGGATCTTTGAAGGGACCGGGTAAAAACCAGTGATTAGTTACTAGTGATTAGTGACTAGTTAAAAATCTCACTAATCACTAATCACCAATAACTAATCACTAAATATTCTTCTTTCTTTCATCCGGCGTTCTGCTGGCTTCTTCATCCGTTTTATAGCCGGTTTCTTTTCTTTTTTCCAATTCTTCTTTCGACAATTTAATAGGCTCTACTTTACCGGCATGCTTTGTCTTGGCCTGGATCTCTGACCGCGAAGCAGGATTATTCAGGTGCTGATCATCGCTTTTTTCTGTTGAAATATTCCCTAATCTTTCCATACGCTCATCATCTCCCATCCTGCCCTGCTGGTTCCTTTCATTTTCTTCATTACCCGTATTCATCTGCTCTCTTTCCTGCATGGCATTGTTTTCCTCTTCCCTCGACTGCTCGCGCTGGTCTTTATTGGTTGCTTTCTGGTTGCGGCTTTCATAGCTGTTATCGTTTCTTTGGTATTTCGACATAGTAGTTGTTTTCCAAAGAATACAACAAAATACATACCCGCATTTTTAAACAGCAATTCCCCTTATCCAGCATTAAAATAGATTTAATCCCCCTTAAAACAACCGCTGAATTCTCCAAAAACCGGAGGATTTCCCCCAATGGCACAAAATTTTTCACCCCTAACCATAAACCAATTATTATGGAACATCAAGATAAGAACAGGTAGATCCAGTTATTAGTTATTAGTGATTAGTGGTTAGTGAAAATGCATTTAACCCACTAATCACTTGTCACTAGTCACTAACCCACTTGCATATTTTTTTCCCCAACTTAACTTATGTCAGAAGCTACCCCCGAAATAAAACACCACCGCTCCATCCTGGCGAAGATTGGAAGAATATTCCTGTATATCATCGGTTCAATACTTCTCCTGGTACTGCTCGTAGTGATCCTTATCCAAACTCCACCAGTCCAGAACTTCGCCCGTAAAAAGGTGCAGTCGTACATGACCAACAAGCTGCATACCCGCTTCGAAATTGGTCATATCAATATCGGCTTTCCCAAACTCGTTGTTCTCGAGGATGTATATATCGAAGACCAAACTAAAGACACCTTACTCTCCGGCGGCAAGATCAAGGTTGATATCAACATGCTTAAACTGATCAGCAGCCAGGTGCAGATCAAAGACATCGAACTCGTTGACCTTACTGCTAAAGTGAAACGCGTTCTACCGGATACGGTCTTCAACTTTCAATATATCATTGATGCCTTCACTCCTAAAACCACTACCCCTGCGCCCGCCGATACCAGCGCCATGCAGATGGCCATCAATCATATTGGCCTTACACGTGTGCGCATGGTGTACAAGGATGATGTTACCGGCAGCGATATGACGGCCTATATCAAATCATTCGAAACAGTGATCGATCGATTCCAGCCCGATAAAATGCGCTACCATATTTCAACATTGAAGCTCGATGGACTCAATGCCCGCATTTACCAGTATAAACCCCTTGCAACACCGGATCCACCATCTGCAGATTTAGCCAAGGCCGCAGAACCCATTCCATTCGATTTCAAACTCGGTGATCTCAACATAAAAAATGTGAACCTCGACTATGGCAATGATGTGTCTGCATTCTATACAAAGCTGAATGTGGGTGAGCTCTCCGCGACTCCACAGAATATATCACTCGATAAATACCTGGTAAAACTCGATGACCTGAACATGAACAATACCACGGCGATCATCCGCCTTGGAAAAGCAGAAGCAGCCAAAGTAGTGAAGCAGGAAGCCAAGGAGAAAGTGCAGGCCGAAGCAGCAGTGAACCCATGGCATTTTATGGTGAACAAGATCCGGCTGAACCATAACCATATTCAATTCGACGATGATAATAGTCCACGCACCAATAACGGTATGGACTATGCGCACCTCAATGCAAAAGACCTTACCCTTCATGTTGATGATCTTCATTTTGCGGTGGATTCCATCAGCGGAAGTATTAAACAGGGCTCTATGAAGGAACAAAGCGGTTTTGTATTGAACACGCTTGAAACCGATTTCCTCTATGCCGGTAACCAGTCGTACCTTGAAAACCTTTTAATCGAAACACCGGGCACAACACTTAAACATAAGGCCGCTATTAAATATCCTTCCATTGAATCGCTGGCCAGCAATATCGGCGCAATGCAACTGGATGTTGATGTCCAGGATAGCAAGGTACAGGTTAAAGATATCCTGGTATTCGCACCTCAACTGAAAGGATCACCCGGGTTCACCAATAGCAATGCCACATGGTATCTTGATGGTCGTATCACCGGTAAGGTTTCCGATATGAATATCAGCCAGCTCGATCTTTCCGGACTGAATGATACCAGGGTTTCGGTACGTGGTAATATCGCCGGCATTCCGGATATCAAACAATTAAGGGCTAACCTGGCCATCAACGAACTGCGCACCAGCAGGCGGGATATTCAAATGCTGCTGCCTAAAGGAACCCTTCCTTCCAATATCACGCTTCCATCGCGTATCATCACCCGGGGTTCCATAGCGGGGAATATGTCGGGCGCACGAATGAACCTTAACCTGCAAACCGATCTTGGTAATGCAGCATTGAATGGAACCATATCACATCCCGATGATCCTAAAGCCATCGGTTATGATATGCGTGTTATTACAAAGAACATTAACCTCGGCAGGATCATGCAGAACGATTCCTTGTTCGGGATGCTCACCGCAAATGTATATGTAAAAGGAAAGGGCACTGATCCAAAGACCATGTCGGCCAATATCCGTGGCGATATCCCGGCGTTTACCTATAACCGTTATACTTACCATAATACGAGCATCGATGCTTCGATGCGCAATCAAACCGTTGATGGTGTGATCGGCATCAAAGACCCTAATATTTCTCTTGCATTGAATGCAAGTGCAGATATCAGTGGTGAATTTCCTGCAGTAAAATTGAGGGGCACAGTAGATAGCTTACGCACACTTCCGTTGAACTTCACAACGCAGGCATTGTTCTATAAAGGCAATATCAGCGGTGATTTTGCCAGCACCAACCCGGATGACCTGAGAGGAACCCTGCTGGTAACAGAATCATTGATCAATACCAACGGGCAGGATCTAAAACTGGATACCATTTCCCTCGAAGCTGGCAGGGCCGATACAGGAAGATACCTGGCTTTAAGAAGTGATGTAGCCAACCTCAGGCTGGCAGGCGATTATAAGCTTACCCAGATGGGATATATTTTCCAGGATGCCATCCAGCCCTATTTCACGGTGATGACCGAATATAAAAAGCAGCAGGTGGATCCGTATAATTTTAAATTTA
>JAEWIW010000043.1 GCA_023386855.1 Bacteroidota bacterium
AAGAAGATCTATGGCTGGCTGAAAGACAGTCTTTATGACAAGAACACCGGCTGGGTATATGATGGTATGAATTCAGATAATGATGGTAAAAGAAATACCACCTGGAAATTCACCTATAACCAGGGAACTTTTATTGGCGCTGCAGTGGAATTGTACAAGATCACCAATGACCAGGCCTATCTTAATGATGCCCTGCAGGCGGCTAATTTTACCCTTTCTGATAATACCCTTACCAACTTCAACGATAACCTGCTTAAAGATGAAGGCGGTGGAGATGGTGGTTTGTTCAAAGGAGTTTTCGTTCGATATTTTACCGAATTGATACAGGCCCCGGGAATGTTAAGTTCCAACAAGACCAGGTATATCAATTTCCTGAAACATAACGCAGAGACCCTTTGGAATGTGGGAACAGATAAATCATACCTGCTGTTTGGAAGCTACTGGAAAAATCCTCCAGGTGCTACAACAGATCTCACCATTCAATTGAGTGGTGCCATGCTGATGGAAGCAATGGCTGCATTGAAAGAAAGTGGTTTATTATAAAAATTTTGACGCATGAACAGGATTCAATCAATTATTATTCTGCTGGTAGTTTTATCTATTGCAGCCTGCAAAACACCTGCAGGTGTGGCCACTGGTAAAAAGGAACCCGCAGCTTATGTCAATACTTTCATCGGTACTGCACCCTTGCAGGACCCTAAGATCGTCGGGTATATTCCTCCGAAAGATTGGAGGGTATGGGCTGGACTTACCTACCCGGGAACCTCCGTTCCCAATGCGATGGTTCAGCTGAGTCCCATTACTGAATTTGGTTCAGGTGCAGGTTATGAATATGAGGATACCGTGATCTATGCTTTCACGCATACCAATAAAGGCCACTGGAATCTTTGTAATATTCCCGTGCTTCCTGTTCCCGGTACCGTTAATGCTGAAAGCCCTATGTATTCAAGGTTTTCGCATGCGAGGGAATCTGCCGGTGCTGGATTTTACAAAGTATACCTTGATGATTATAAGGTACAGGTAAACCTGAGTTCCACTTTAAGAGGTGGATTTCACCAGTATATTTTCGACGATAACAATAATCGTCGCATCCTGTTTGATCTTTCCAAAGCAAACAACAGGGTGAATGCATGGGATATTGAAAAAGTAGATGCGAATACTATCCAGGGTTTCCAGCAAACCGGCGGTGAACGCGTTTATTTTTATGCCACCATCAGCTCGCCCATCACGGAGATCAATCTTACCGGCGATAAAAAAAGAACCGGTCATGCCTTGATCAGCTTGCAAAATGATAACCGCAAAACAGTGGAATTAAGGATCGCTTTATCCTATGTTAGTACCGGTAATGCGAAACTGAATTTTGATGCCGAGCTTAAAGGGAAATCATACGAGGATGTTGCTGGCGATGCCTACAAAACCTGGAACAATCATCTCTCAAAGATCCAGGTGAAAGGTGGAACCGAAAAGCAGAAGCAATTGTTTTATTCTTCTTTCTACCGTGCCTTTCTCTGGCCTGCATTAAGAAGTGATGTGAATGGCGAATACACCGATGCAAAGCACCAGGTGGTAAAAGCGGATTTCAATTATTACACCGTTCCTTCTCTCTGGGATACGTACAGGAACAAACTCGTTCTGCTGGGAATTGTATCTCCTAAAGTGACCACTGATGTAATACGTTCCTTAAAGGACATGGGTGATAAAACAGGCTTCATTCCAACCTTCTTTCATGGAGACCATGCAGCCCCGTTCATTGCCGGTTCTTATCTCCGCGGTATTGATGGATTTGATGTGAAAGGAACGTATGAATTGTTGCTGAAGAATGCTACTATTGAAGGTCCCAGCCGCCCGCACCTGAATGAATATATACAAAAAGGATTCATTTCAGATCCTGATGTGGAGAAGCCTCACGTTGAAACTAAAGCAAATGCAGGTGTGTCAAAAACACTTGAATATTCCTACGATGATTATTCAGTTGCACAACTCGCAAAAGCATTGGGTGATATGAATAATTACGAAGTGATGATGAAGCGATCCAATAACTTCAGGAACATGTTTGATAAGTCGACCAATTTCATGAGAGGTCGTCTTGCCAATGGCGACTGGGTGAAGAATTTTAATCCACAGTATCCCTATTATGAATACATGTATCGTGAAGCCAACGCATGGCAGGTTTCCTTCTTTGCACCGCATAACATGAATGCATTGATCGATCTCTATGGAGGCCCGGCAAAGTTTGAAGCAAAGCTGGATTCATTGTACACGGTTCCCTGGAATCCTTATTACGTGGCAAGAAATGTTGAATCCATGATCGGCCAGTATTGCCATGGTAACCAGCCCGACCATGAAGCGCCTTTTGCCTATCATTTTATTGGCAAACCTGAGAAGTCACAAAAGATCATTGATACCATCCTGAACAGCCTCTATGGTATTGGAGAACATGAACTGGCTTTATGTGGAATGGATGATGCAGGGGAGATGTCATCCTGGTACGTGTTCACTGCGCTGGGACTCTATCCTTTTTCGCCGGCTGATACAAAGTACATTGTAACCGTTCCCATTTTCGACGAAGTAAAATGGACGATGAACAACGGTAAGGAGCTTACTATCAAAAACAATACTTCCAACCGTGCACTGAAATCAATTGAAGTGAATGGGAAGAAGATTGAAGGATATTTCGTTTCACACGACCTTTTCCTAAATGGGGGAACGGTTGAAGTGAAGTAATTGGCACCCCGTGCCACGCCCCCGTGCCACGCCCCCGTGGCACGGGGTATTTTTTTAAAGCAGGTCCGGTCTTCGCTGCTCAGTTCTTTCCACCGCTTTTTCATGCCTCCATTCCTCCACTTTCTTTGGGTCGCCCGACAGTAATACATCAGGAACCTTATGTCCCCTGAAATCAGCAGGCCTGGTATATACCGGCGGTGCCAGCAGGTTATCCTGGAAGGAATCGGTGAGGGCAGAGGTTTCATCATTCAAAACACCGGGGATCAGCCGGCCTATGGCATCAACCAGTACGGCTGCCGCCAGTTCTCCGCCACTGAGTACATAGTCGCCAATGGAGACCTCACGGGTAACAAACATTTCCCGGATCCTTTCATCAATACCCTTATAATGGCCGCAGATGATCAGCAGGTTTTCTTTTATTGACAAACCGTTGGCCATCCGCTGGTCGAGCGTTTGTCCATCGGGCGTCATAAAAATGATCTCGTCATATTTTACTTCTTCCGATAATTTTTCAATACAGATGGCCAGGGGTTCAGGCATCATCACCATCCCTGCACCGCCCCCAAACTGGTAATCATCGACCTGCCCATGCTTATAGGGAGTGAAATCGCGGAGATTGTGAAGGTTAACCTGGAGCAAACCCTTGTCCTGCGCCCTTTTCATGATCGAATGACCCAGGGGGCCCGTAAAAAGCCCGGGCAGCACAGTAATGATATCAATACGCATTTGGCAAAGATAATTGTTCGAAATTTGCTGCTGTTGGCGTTTATTCCGCCACATTTGTTATTTTAAAAAAATTTCAGAATTGATCACTATGTACAGATTCAGGCCGGGGGCAGTGTTATTGTCTTGTATTGTTTTGACAATATTCATTTCGCTGATCAAATACTGGTACCCCGATTATAGTTTTTTCAATAGCGGGTTTGTACTGGTGATCCTGCTAACCATCTTCCTGCCACAGGATTATTATACCAAAGGCTTTGCCATACTCACTTCGGGGATCATCGTGGTAACCATGTTCCTATCAGGCCAGGATTCCGGTCAAAAGATGGTTTTACATATGCTTACGGTGGCTGTTATTTTTCTTGCCGGCTGGGTGGTATTGTATATCAAGCGGCTGTATAAGGCTATTGATAAGGAAAAAAGATATCTCAATGCATTATTTGAAAATGCCACCGAGGGCGTCATCCTTTCCGATAATCATGGACGCATCGTATTGATCAACCCTGCAGCTCTTAATTTATTCGGTTACGAGGCGAATGATTTGCTGGGGCATAAGATCGAGACCCTGATCCCTTCGCGGTATACCACCAACCATCATACTTACCGGGAAAAGTTCTACGATCTTCCGTCCAATCGTTCCATGGGCCATGGCCGCGACCTGTTTGCCAGGAAGAGAAATGGAGATGAATTTCCAGTTGAAGTAAGCCTTAGTTATTTTAAGCAAAAAGAACAGGTTTTTGTCATCGCCTTTATCGTCGATATCACGCAGCGAAAGGAAGCGGAGAAAAGGCTGATAGAACAAAAGGAAGAACTTGAAAAGATCACCAAGGTGATCAAGAAACTCAACCTCGAACTGGAAAATAAAGTGGAACAGCGGACCATGATCCTGAGGGAAGCCCTGCAGGAACTTGAACGATCGCAGCAGGATCTTAGCGAGGCGCTGGACAAGGAAAAGGAACTCAGCGAAATCAAATCAAGATTTGTTTCCATGGCCTCCCATGAATTCCGGACGCCATTGAGTACCGTGCTTTCATCCGCATCGTTATTAGCAAAATATACTCAAACCGATGACCAGCCCCGACGGGATAAGCATATTCGAAGGATCAAGGATTCAGTGAAGCACCTGAATGATCTGCTCGAAGATTTTCTATCGCTTGGTAAACTGGAGGAAGGTAAAGTATTAAGAAAGGTGGAACGATTCAACGTACGCGACCTGATAGAAGATACGGCCGATGAAATCCGTGGCATTTTTAAAGAAGGACAAACATTGGTCAATGATCTTGATTCTACAGGGTTTTTCATCACCGACAGGAAACTGCTGAAAAATATTCTAATCAATATCATTAGCAATGCCATCAAGTTTTCTCCCGAAGGTGCATCTAACCATTTGAATGCGCACCAGGATGATGGGAAACTGCATATTTCTGTTGCAGATAAGGGCATTGGTATTTCAGAAGAGGATCAACAGCATCTATTCAGCAGTTTCTTCAGGGCCAAGAACGCCACCAATATCCAGGGAACCGGGCTTGGGTTGCATATTGTAAAGCGGTATGTTGACCTCATTGAGGGCGATATTTCCTTAAAAAGTGAGCTCGACCGGGGTACTACTGTTTTTATTGAGCTACCTGAATTACAGGAAGAATT
The DNA here is from genome assembly GCA_023386855.1 of Bacteroidota bacterium. Classification (GTDB taxonomy): domain Bacteria; phylum Bacteroidota; class Bacteroidia; order Chitinophagales; family Chitinophagaceae; genus Flavitalea. The sequence continues at coordinate 5,092 of JAEWIW010000043.1, forward strand.
ACCAGCACAAAGTTAATCCTGCTGCCCATTCCAGGGGAGGCATGGTTTTTTACCTGTTCCTGTTAAATTCAGGAAGATGCTAAAGAACCCGGTTTTTGTATCAGTGCTGGTGACTATTTACCTGGTCATCTATACGGTATTGTTCCAGTTCAAAACCCCATTCAATATCCTGATGGCTATGTTTATCCTGTCGCCGTTCCTGGTGGCCTGGATGGCAATTGTTATATTGAAGGATAAGAATTATAAAAGCATGGAGCTGGAAGAAGGGCAGGAGTGGGGCTATGCAGATAAAATGAAGAAAGCATCAAAAAAATGATGGTTACGTCATAACAGGCTTTAAAGCATCTTTTCTTTTATCAATGACATTCCACTGAAGCGGCGTTCAGTCCATTATCAATGACCGGGCTGATGAAAGGTATGCCCAGGTTCAATCCTCTCAGGATCAATAACACGGCCATTGATGCTACCACGTAGGGCATGAAGGATTTTATTTTTCTCCTTACAGATAGGTCAATGTTCACTCCAAACAATGATAAGGCAAACATGGCAGGGAAAGTGCCAAATCCAAATCCAGCCATAAAAATTACGCTATGCAAAACCTGCTGGGTATTTAATGCTCCCGCGATGGCCAGGTAAACCATTCCACAAGGCAACAGGCCATTGGCCATCCCCAGGAAAAAGGTTGAGAAGTTGTTCCTGCTACGAATGGATAACTGCATTAGCTTTTGCACAAACGCATTAAATCCTTTCATCCATGCCGGCTGGATATTTTTCTTACGGATATAATACTGGAAAGCCAGCACGAACATGAGAATGCCTGCTATGATGGAGAACCACTGCTGCAAACCTGAGAGGTAAAGCTTTCTTCCTGCCAGTCCGAATAACAGGCCCAGCACTGCATAGGTTATGATCCTGCCAACATTATACGAGGCAATGGAAAACAATTGTTGCGACTGGTTCTTATGCGCTACCGGCAAGGCCAGTGCCAACGGGCCGCACATTCCAACGCAATGGAAACTGCTGATAAGGCCTAATAGTACCGATGTTACCAATATCCCTGTCATGTTTAATCCTGGTGGATCTTTAGCGGTTGTTCACAATAAAATTTTTTACCGTTCACCTCCCACTGCAGTTTAACGATATAGGGTGCAGACTTGAAATTTTCAAGGGAGATTACCTGGATGGCCTGTTCATTGATCGCCAGTTCCATTTTCCTGTCATTCTTTGCATCAGTAGGACAATAGAACCAGATATTCCCTTTTGTATTGGTGTGTTTCATTTCCTCCGGTAATGTGATGGTCAGTTCCTTATCGCCGATAGTGATTTTGGAAGAAGAAGAAAGGGCAAGCGCATTGTTTTGTCCATCAATTATATCCTGGAAAGCCAGCTCGTCCTTGTAATATTCTTTTGAAACAAGATCAAAATCGGTGTGCATGGATTTGTAAACCAGTGTAAACATCAAGGCTACAAAAGCAATGAAGGCAAACATGATCTTATGTCCCCAGTTCAGTTTCATATATTGTTTTTTTGACCCCGTGGCACGGTACCGTGGCACGCCCCCGTGCCACGGGGTATGTTTATTCGGCCACAGGCCCTAAGAATTTTGTTTTGATATCCGTAATTTTTTTTGCCCTGGTCGTACAACCCGATCCTTAATTCAGTGGATCTTTTCTGAATGGAATTTGCCGGCAGTACGATAAAGAAAGATC
>JAEWIW010000046.1 GCA_023386855.1 Bacteroidota bacterium
GAGCCAGGATGATCCCTGCACCATAACCATAATGCCAACGGTCCGATTTCTCCCCCTTCAACCATACTCTTCCCTGGTCGGCAAATCCAAAAATGCCCATCCTTCCCTTGTACAGCCAGCTTTTGACATTGAAGAGGTATTGCAATTCATTGTTGTTATGGTAAGCGGTTTGTCCCCAGAATCTTTCTCTCCTGAACCCCCTCAGCAACCTGCCGCCGATATTGTTGAGCTGGTAAAACTCGGGGTCACCGGAAACGGTGGCTGCACCATTATTAACCGACAACACAAAATGTTCATTCAAAGGTATGTACACCCTAACGGTTCCTTCAAAGTTGGTGAAGGAGTTGGGCTCATTCAGGTTGCGTACCCTTTTAATTGATGCCGCCGCACTCAGGCCTTTCGATGGTAACAGTGCATCATCAAGAAGATTATAGGCATACATTATTGAAGCACCGCCAAAATGTTTGCGGGTAAAACTTGAATTATAATTATTGTATAGAAAGTCTTTGGTGAGAAAACGGTCGGGATCATTGACGAGTTTTATTGTTTCATAGAATGGTGTAAGAATGATACTTCCATGCTTCCCAACGGCATGACCAAACCCTATCGATGCAGTGCCCTGCCTGCTGCGGATGCGATGGTAATCGATATTATCACTCCTGATTTCTGTTTCATTGCCCAATCCATAGAAGTTGGTCCACCTGATCCAGTCGTACCCTGCATTCAGCACCAGGTCCCAGTTGCCGATAAGTTGGTGAATGATGCCTTCATACCCTGCATGAAAAGATTTTTGCTGAACAGAATACCGCGCATAGAATACATGCTTGTTCGCAAAAGGATCACGCCTCCATTTATTCTGCAGGATCTTGTAATTGACACCAACATAGATGCGGTCTTCACGGCTATAATATAACGATGGTCCCCATCCTGATTTACTGTAGGTGAAATCATCGTATTTAAATTCATGGATGGAAGAATCATTAGATAAATGAAACCTAACTGAGCGATTCTTATCAATGCGCTGGTTACGGCTATCATAAACATGAACAAGTGAAGCCTTTTGTATCTGGTATTCATCCTGGCCTGGTCCACCTATAACGCGGATCCTGATAGGGGTATTTATATTACCGATATCGAATTTATCCTTTCCATCTATACCATAAATTCTCAATTCATTGGTTATACCTGGCGAGAAAGAACGGGAATAGAAAGGGTTCGATTCATCATCGGAATATACTTTAAGACTGATGTTTCCTCCTGGCAATTGACTGATCTCAAAACGTTCATCCTTTTTCGTTCCGGTTACATCCACTTCTTTTGAAATGAACTGGTAATACTTTAAAGCATACTGGTCAAGTTTATTTCTTCTCGACTTAAGCTTGCTGATGATCTCGTTACCGGATACTGGAAAAACTTCGGGCGGTAATTGTTTTATGGCATTTTCAATGACCTTGTCAGAGAGCGCAAGCTGAAGCGATTTAGCTTCATTGATCCATTGTTCCTGGGTTTTTTGATTGGCAAGATGCCGGTCAAGGTTTCTTGCAGGGTAATTGAAAGTGTTTACATTTTTAATTTTGTTATCGAACGACTGAAGATGGCCAATGCCTGCAGCATTCAGGATAACGCTCAACAAGATGCCATCGAATTTTGTATATGCCTGGTCGCGGTCGCGGGGGATAGGTTCATAAAGAGTTTTCACACCTTGATGCGATGCATTACTGCCTGTTGAAGGGTCAACTTCAGCCCATCGCCACTGGTCTTCATGCCTTCCCCAGTCGCCGATGAACATATCGAATAACCTTGAACGTATGTATTGCTGCTGATCTACCTGGTTGGCATTATTCTTCAGTAAATGTTCAAGCAATTTATCGGTGCTGATGATATTTTTTGAATGCGCAAAATTGGAAGCGGTCTCCCAGTTTTCATCAGGTCTTTGTTCAAAGAGGTAGAGCGTATTGGCGAAGTCTTTATTGAAGGTATCAAGGGCAGGTTGTTGAGGAACATAGACTATCCTTGGCCAGGTATGGTAGATTCCTGCCGCTTCTGCCATTGGTGCTATAGTGATGGCTGAATAAGGATGAGCAATAGTGACCTGGTCATTAATGATGGTTTCAATAAAGGTTTGCTGGAAGATATCCGGAAGTGCTTTGCCAAATGTTTTATCAATACTTCGTAAAACATATTCACGGTTATTGCGGTCGTGAAGTTTTAGGGAATGGCTTTGCCTTCCGCCACCTGCTTCGTAAGGTTTCAATCCTGCTGAGTCAAGGAAGAAAATGCTGAATCGAACAGGGATGGTCCATTCTTTCCGGTAATGTTTACCCAGCAGAAAAGTATGTAAGGATTCCTTTTTATACTGTGGCCCGGCGGCCATGGTATGGGTCGGAGAGGGAAGGGAATCAATGGATTGCGCATTTACCCCAGCCATGGGAAACAGGCCTAGGAGGATGAAAAGTTTTCTGATAAGTACGTTGCAAGGCTTCATTCCGGGGTTAATGCAAAAGAAAAGCCATGGGGACAGTGACTAGTGAATAGTGATTAGTTGTTAGTGTTTTAAACCAGTCACTTGTCCGTCTCTGAAAAAAGTTGACCAAAAAAGGCAACTTTTATGACACCTAAAAACAAGATTAAAACCAAGCGTTTTTTTAGTGAAGGCTTTAAGAAAGCCCTTGTTACTGAGTATGAAACGAGCAAGTTTACTGTATTAGAGCTTGCTCGTCTGCATTCCATCAGCGAGGCAGTGATTTACCGATGGATTTATCGATATTCACGCTATCAAAGCAAGAACATTAAAATTGTGGAGATGGCAGACAGCAGTTCTCAAAAATTGAAGAATCTTCAAAAACGCATTGAAGAATTAGAACGTTCTCTTGGTCAAAAGCAGCTCAATATTGAATTTTTAGAAAAGATGATTGAGCTGGCTAAAGATCACTACAATATCGATATTAAAAAAAACTTCGGCACCCCACCATCGAATGGTTCCTCGCCAACAAACGGTTAATAAAAAGAAAGTTTTTATACAAGGCGGCTGGAATCACCAAACAAGCGGTTTCCAGGAAAAGACACAAGCAAAAGCGCTATACCAAAGAATTGGAGGATAAGTTGTTAGCCGATGCTCGTGTTATCCGAGAGGATCATCCCGGTTGTGGGGTTGAGAAGATATATCACACTCTTGCTCCTCCCTGGATAGGAAGAGATAAGTGTTGTCAGTTATTATTGAAGTCTGGATTTAGGCTGAAGAAACACGTAAACCGATGCAAAACAACCAATTCAGTAAAAAGCCGGTATCAAAACCTGATTGAAGGAATGTTACTTACAAATAAAAATCAGTTATGGCAAAGTGATATCACCTATTTCGAAACAGGAGGCCGATGGTTTTACCTGGTTTTCATAATAGACGCATACACCAAAGTAATTGTAGGATACAGTGCAAGTGAGAATCTGAAGGCTAATTCCAATATAGCAGCACTTAAAATGGCATTTAAAAGCCAGGGCATCACTGCATTAAATAATCTGATACACCATTCGGATTATGGAAGTCAATACCATCAAAATGAATACATCGAAATGTTGAACCAAAAAAGCATTCTAATTAGCATGGGTCGAAAAGGGCAGGAGAATGCATATGCGGAGCGAATCAACGGGACGATAAAAAATGAGTATTTGAAATCAAAATCTCCTCGAACACTTAATGAATTAAAACGGGTATTAAAAAACAAAGTAGATCACTATAACAACAAGCGAATACATAAATCTTTACCCAACAAGCGAACCCCAAAACAATTTGAAAATGAATTATTAAATTTAACCACCCAGAAAAGGCCAAAGGTGATAGTTTATACCGATGGTAAACCAAACCTCAAAGCGGCATTGAGCCGCATTGAGGTTTACCCAGAAAAGGACCTTCAGGCTCCAGTTTGCCCGATGGTTTATAATTAGTAAAAAAGGTCAACCGTTTTCAGGGAAGGTCAACTAATCACTAGTTACTAATCACTAATCACTAATCACACTTATCTTTTAATGTCTTAGGAGTAAGTGCATTGTGTATTTTTGTTTCATGACCTACCAGGAAACAATTGAATTCCTATTTAACAGGCTTCCTTTATTTAGCCGTGTTGGCGCTTCAGCCATTAAACCAGGCCTCGATAATATCCGGCAGCTTTGTCAGATACTGGGCAATCCACATCATCAATTTAAAAGCATTCATGTAGCCGGTACCAATGGTAAAGGTTCAACTTCTCATATGATCGCTGCGATCCTCCAGTCTGCAGGTTACAAAACCGGGCTTTATACTTCGCCACACCTAAAAGATTTCCGGGAACGAATTAAAGTGAACGGTAAAATGATTCATGAAGATGAAGTGACCGGCTTCACGGAAAAGATTCTTCCATTTATACCTTCTATTGACCCTTCTTTCTTTGAGATTACGGTGGCCATGGCCTTTGATCATTTCAGCAAACAAACAATCGATGTTGCGGTAATTGAAGTTGGACTTGGTGGCAGGTTAGACAGTACCAATATCATTGAACCAGTGTTATCCGTTATCACCAATATTGGCTGGGATCATATGAACCTGCTGGGTGATACGCTTCCAAAAATTGCCGGTGAAAAGGCAGGGATCATCAAACCCGGGATTCCAGTTGTAATCGGTGAAACCAGGGAAGAAACAAAACCTGTGTTTGATCATTCAGCAGCCGAAAACCATGCTCCTATTTTTTATGCCGACCAGCTCAGGTATGCTGCAGAATGGAAGCAGCAAAACGGGAGCCTGGATGTATGGATCCAGGAAGGACAATCAACAGAAAGAAAACATTACCAGCTCGATCTCCCGGGTGTTTACCAGTTAAAGAACCTGGTAACCGTATTGGAGGCTGTTCACCAACTCAGGTTGTCCGGCTTTGATATCGAAGAATCCCATTTGCTTGAAGGACTTTCCCATTCCAGAAAAATAAACGGGCTTCATGGGCGATGGCAGCTTTTACAAAAAGATCCAAGGGTTATCGTTGACGTTGCCCATAATGAAGATGGTATAAAACAATTGCTGGCACAACTGGAGATGACCGATTACCAGCAACTGCATCTCGTTATAGGAATGGTGAAAGATAAAGAGGTTGATAAAGTACTTGGTCTATTACCCAGGGAAGCTGTTTATTATTTTACCAAGGCACAGATCCCACGTGCACTGGATGAACAGCAGCTCATGGAAAAAGCATCGGCTTTCAGCCTGAAAGGGAATTGTTACCCAACGGTAGGAGAGGCTTTGAATAATGCATTAAATCATGCCAATAATAATGACCTGGTGCTGGTTTGCGGTAGTGTATTTGTTGTAGCCGAACTTTTATAATTAATTTCCTGCATAACGGTTGATCTCTTCCACTGTAGAAGTATTGGAATCACCGCGAATGGAGAACTTTGTTACGGCAGCAGCTGCGGCAAAGTTGACAGCCTCCTGCATACTTTGCTTATTCAATTTTGAATAAATTAGTCCTGCCATAAAAGAATCGCCGGTTCCTACCCTGTCAACAATATCATCAATTTGATATTCCTTGCTTACCAGGCACTCTTCTTCATTGCATAACACGCCAAAATAATGAAGATGATCTTTTCCATTTACATCAGCCTTGTCGAACCTGAATGTAAATGCAAGTGTTTGAACATTGCTAAATCGCTTTAGCAATGTATTATACATATTATGTGTCAACTCCCTGCAGTTTTCTTTTGTTGCTTCAAAACCCTGCAAATCACCGATCCCTGTCATAATATCCAGTGCCCAGGGGTTTCCCATTACAAGGTTGCAGTATTCGATTATGCGAGGCATAACTTCCACCGGCTGCTTACCCCATTGCCATAATTTCTGCCGGTAATTAAGATCAATAGATACAAATAAACCGCGTTCATGCGCTTCCCTTGCAGCCTCAAGACATATAGCGGCAGACAGTTCAGATATCGCAGGATTGATTGCGCTGAAATGAAACCAACTGACACCATTGAATAGACGATCCCAGTCGATAGTCCCAGGTTCAATGGTGGAAAAGGACGAACCTGCCCGGTCATAGATTACCGCTGCATGTTTAAGATCGGCCCCCTCGCCAATAAAATAAGCCCCTATCCTGTTGCCCTGCAGCATTATTCTTTCCGTATCAATGCCTTTTTTTTCAAGGTGGATCATGATCTCGTTGGAAAGATAATTCCTTGGCATGGCCGTGAAATAAGTAACAGGTACACCCCAATTGGCCAGTGCTGCGGCCACGTTCAATTCTGCGCCTCCAATATAAACCGGTATTGAATGTTGCTGAAGCCAGTCTCCATAGGAGGATGGAGAATACCTCAGCAGTATTTCACCAAAGCAGAGAACATTTTCCATCCCTTAGCATTTAGATTTATAAATCAAGCTGGCCAAGCTTCATCAATCCATATAACATGGTAGTAACATGAAGTGCCTGCACAATTTCATTATTCCTGAGCATACGTTTGAGTTCATCCATTGGTACCAGCAGCACTTCGATATCTTCATTGTGATCAAACGCTGTTTCCTGCACTTTCTTTCCACCCAAAGCCAGGAACATATGCATGTAGTTGTCGTTGGTAGAAGGGTTTGGAGAAATTTGACCAAGGTATTCATAGGAATCGAATGCATAGCCTGTTTCTTCCAGCAGCTCACGTTTAATTGCCGATTCAAAAGAGGTATCGGTATCATCTACACATCCGCCGGGAATTTCAATGATGGTTTTCTGAATACCATGGCGATATTGTTTAATAAGCAAAACTTCTCCGTTTTCTGTAATGGGAAGTGCTGTCACCCACGTGGGAAATTCATAAACATAATAGGGATCAATGATCTTTCCTTCCTCTGTTCTGCAACGGTCTTTCCGAATCGTAAACCAGGTTTCCTTATATAAATACTTCGAATCCAGGATCTGCCACATGTTGATTAATTATTCTTACAAAAATAAGTAACTACCATTTCATCCGTTCCCTAAGCGAAGTTATATGCGCTACATGATGCAGTCCGTGCCATGCATACCTTCCCAATAGATCATAGAG
>JAEWIW010000079.1 GCA_023386855.1 Bacteroidota bacterium
TCCATAGTCCTTTGCTTTTTTCAGGAATATATCCTGGCAGGAATGTAATGCTTCTTCGTATTGAGTATTTGTTGTGCTCATGAATTAATCAGTCTCGACTTGAAATATTGGTCTAATTTTCCGGCCAAATGTAAAGATAAGGGTCCAATGATGTATACACTGAATTGTAAAGGGCGTTTACTTGTAGTTGACCGGCCGATAGTTATGGGGATCATTAACATAACCCCTGATTCTTTTTTTGAAGGAAGCCGGTCGATGCGGCAGGATGGTATAATTGAAAAAGCGGAAAGGTTTTTAAAGGAAGGCGCTACGATACTGGATATTGGAGGGCAAAGCACAAGACCCGGGAGTTACGCTGTTTCTGAAGAAGAAGAAATGTCAAGGGTTGTGGATGCTGTATCATGGATCCATAAACAATACCCTGCTGCGATCCTTTCTGTAGATACTTTTTTTTCTTCTGTAGCAAAAGCTTCGGTAGAAGCCGGCGCTTCTATGGTCAATGATATCAGTGGCGGATTTCTCGATGAAGCCATGCTGGAAACGGTGGCCGCCCTTGGAGTACCCTATATCTGCATGCATATGCGCGGAACACCGCAAACCATGGGAACATTAAACCATTATGATAACATGTTGGTGGAGATTATGGATTATTTTATTGAAAGGATTGAAGCCTGTCGTAAAGCGGGAATCAAAGATATCATTCTGGATCCCGGTTTCGGGTTTGCCAAGAACATCCGGCAGAATTTTTTCCTGCTCAATAATGCCTCATTTCTTAATGCCTTATCAAAGCCCTGGCTGGCGGGACTTTCACGAAAAGGAACCATTTATAAAACCTTGGATATACCTGTTGAGGAATCACTTAACGGAACTACTGTACTGAATACTATTGCACTTTCAAAAGGTGCTTCCATATTGAGGGTTCATGATGTGAAGGAAGCCATGCAAGCCATTGAATTGATGGAACATGTAAAAAGCAACCTGCCATAATTATAAAGGCCGCTCCTGGGAACGGCCTTTAATATATTTCTGTATAACAAAATTATCTTCCCATTGGGTTGCCTGAACGCTGCGGTGCATCGGTGATATCCACCACATGAATATCAAATACCAGGTTCTCAAAAGCTTTGAATGGCGCACCGGGAGGAGGATTTCCACCATAAGCGAGCATGGAAGGAATATACATGGTTCCTTTTGCACCCTTATTAAATAACCTTAAACCATCATCCCAACCTTCGATAGCTCCCCTTGCACCAATTACCAGGGTATAAGGATCGGTATGGCCAAAAGTGGAGTCAATGTTGCTGTCGAACGGCTTGCCTTCAAAGGTTTTACCAGTGTACATCACTTTTACTGCTTTCCCTGAATCGGCAACCGGACCGGTTCCTGGTTCAGTGATTACCACAAAAGTTCCTTTCTCTGTTTTGGTTGCTTTGATATTATTTTTATCAAGGTAAGCCTGGATATCTTTGATCTCCTTTTCTTTCTGCTCATTGAAGATCTTCATCTGGTCATCCCTTAATGCAGCTTCACTATCGAGCACATCTACCACGCGGAAAGTAAGTGTGAGTTTATCTCCTTTCTTAACATACGGAGGCCTTTCTGCCTGCTGTTTGTAAAGACTGTCTGTTTCCATGATCACTACAGCGCTATCTCCTTTCCTAAGCAACCTGAAAATTTCAACAGGGTTGTAAATTGGTCCAACACTATCTACCGGCGCATAAGTAGGTAAGCCTCCGAAACTGGAGTTGAGTACAGAGTCGCCCATTTTCTGGCTGAAATGTACTTTGATGAACTGGCCAACTTTCACGGGCTGCCCCTTTCCATCAGAAATGATTTTATACTTGAGCCCGCTCTTGGTTTTTTCGAAACCAGCATTTGGTGAACAAGCAGCTAGTGCAATAACCATAGCACTAAAAATAAAAAGGCCTGTTTTTTTCATTTGAAATGATTGATTGTATTGATTGTCTTTTTATACCAGTTGATCGGAGCATTCCTTTAATGCAGTTACAAAATCGGATGCCGTTTTTTCAAGAGGGTCCAGGCTTCTTCCGCCCGAAGCATTATAGTGGCCTCCGCCATTAAAGTATTTTCTTGCAAAAGTATTTACATCAAAAGCGCCCTTGCTCCTGAAACTCCACTTGCGTTCTTCATCCCTGTCGATCACCAGCCCAGCCATCTTGATACCCTGGATACTCAGGGGATAATTAACGAGTCCCTCGGTATCACCTGTCCTGATCTGGTACCGCAGGAGATCTTTTTTGGTAATCGCGATCAGCGCAGCATTGTATTCATAATAAATTTCCATTCTATGCAGTAATACATGACCGATAAACCTTAGCCTGTTCTCGTGGAAATTATCATAAATATTTTCATGAACACGGGTATGTTCAAGCCCAAGATCCTTAAGGTCAGCTACCATCCTGTGCACTGATGCATGGGCGGAATTGAACCTGAATGAACCGGTATCCGCCATAACGCCAGCATACAGGCATTGTGCAATGGTAATATTGAGTTTGTCCCTGTTTCCTGATCCTACAATAAAATCATAGATCATTTCGCAGGTGGAACTTTTATGGGTATCGCTGACACCAAATTTAAAACTATCCACAGCAGGTTGCTGGTGGTGATCGATCAAAATCCTTGTTCCGGGAAATTCTTCCAGCAATGGTGCCAGGTGCTTGGTACGGCTAAGTACGTTGAAATCCAGGCAGAACAGCCAGTCGGCCTCCATCACTTTTGTCCTGGAGAGATCATGGTTGCTGTCGAAATCGATCACTTTGTCGGCTCCTTCCATCCAGTTCAGCCATGTGGCCCAGTTGGTTGGGGAAATCACGGTAACCTCATGTCCCAGTTGCAGCAGGAAATGGTAAAGGCCCAGGGAAGAGCCCATAGCATCGGGATCCGGCTTCTGATGGGTAGTGATCACCACTTTTTTGGGCTGATCCAGCAATGGATAAAATTCTTGAATTGGTCTCATTAAAAGGAGGCAAAGTTGCACAATTATAGTCAAATTCGAACCGCCTTTTTATTTTCAACACATATCTTTGCGGCCAAACTGAAAATTTTTATGAGTAACAGAACTTTTACGATGATCAAACCTGATGCGATGAAGAATGGACATGCCGGGGCGATCATCGACCGGATCATTAAAGAAGGTTTTCGTATCGTTAGCCTGAAACTGACCAGGTTAAGTGTGGAAAAAGCCGGTGAATTTTATGCCGTGCATAAAGAAAGACCTTTCTATGGTGAACTGGTTGAATTCATGAGCAGTGGTCCCATCATTGCCGCGATCCTGGAAAAAGAGAATGC
>JAEWIW010000144.1 GCA_023386855.1 Bacteroidota bacterium
TTCTTTTCCCTGGTTAACATGGCGCAAAATTACTATTTGTTACGCTAGAATATTTTTTGACTTTGTGGGCGCTTCGTTAAACTTGTTAATTCCGTTATTTTTGGTTCAAACCTGCTTCACATGACCGATGCCTATGTGCTCGATGCTGTCCGTTCGCCTATCGGGAAATATGCCGGGGCGCTGAGTAATACCCGGCCCGATGATTTGCTTGCGCTGGTGATCCGGTCGCTGCTCGAACGCAATCCCTGGCTTGATCCCATGCTCATTGAAGAAGTGATTGCCGGCGATGCCAACCAGGCAGGGGAAGATAACCGCAACGTTGCCCGGATGGCTGCGCTGATGGCGGGGCTTCCCGTTGATGTGGCGGGGGTAACCATAAACAGGCTTTGTGCATCAGGCCTCCAGGCCATCATTGATGCTTCGCGTGCCATCCGCTGTGTCGAAGGGGATGTTTTCCTGGCTGGTGGGGTCGAAAGCATGAGCCGCGCTCCAATGGTCATGCTCAAAGCAAATGCTGCTTTCGAAAGAAACATGCAGCTTGCCGATACCACTCTTGGATGGAGGTTCATTAATCCCCGCCTTCAAAATCTTTATCATCCTTATTCAATGGGGGAAACCGCCGAAAATGTGGCCAGGCATTGGAAGGTCAGCCGGATCGACCAGGATTATTTTGCCCTTCAATCACAGGAAAAATATTTCAGGGCCCTGGAAGAAAATAAATGGGTGGATGAGATTATCCCGGTTCCTGTTCCACGGCCTGGTGACCTTTCTGCCGTTTTTATTTCTGATGAACATCCCCGGAAAACCAGTATGGAAAAACTTGCCTCCCTGAAGCCTGCTTTTTTGAAAGATGGAACAGTAACGGCAGGCAATTCTTCGGGTATCAATGACGGGGCTTCCATGCTGTTATTGGCCAGCGAAAGGTTTGTAAAGCAACATGCTCTTAAACCCATGGCAAAGATTATCAGTACCGCAGTGGCAGGAGTGGACCCGGCCATGATGGGTATCGGTCCAGTTCCAGCCACCTTAAAAGCGCTGGAAAGGGCAAAACTAGCGATTGCTGACCTGGATCTTATTGAACTCAATGAAGCTTTCGCTTCTCAATCACTGGCCTGTATCCGCCAGTTAGGCCTTGATGAAAATAAAGTGAATGTAAATGGTGGAAGTATCGCGTTGGGTCACCCGCTGGGATGCAGTGGTGCAAGAATTACCACCACGCTTTTGCATGAAATGAAAAGAAGGGGTAGTAAATATGGACTGGCTACCATGTGCGTAGGGGTAGGACAGGGCGCTTCAGTCATCTTTGAACGCGAGCTTTAATCCGGTTATGCATTGTCGTTAGTAACGGTAGAACAGTTTCGGTTATGCATTACCGTTAGTAACGGTTGAACATTTTCGGTTATGCATGGCCGTTATATTAAACCAGGTATCCTGCCAGTTCATTCCAGCCAATCTTTTTTTGTTTGCCAGTAGCCAGCTCCTTTATAACGCATTCCTTCGCTTCCATTTCATTGCTTCCAATGATGCCTACAAAAGGAATATTTTTTCTTTCCGCATATTTGAACTGCTTATCCATTTTTGCAGGTTCATGGTATAATTCACTGGCAATGCCCTTTTTCCTCAACTGCTGCACCTGTTGTAAAGCAGCCAGGGATTCCGCTTCACCCATATTGAAGAATAAAATTTTTGATCCTGAAACAATCGATGCAGGGAACAGTTTCAGTTCTTCCATTACATCATAGATCCTGTCGACCCCAAAGGAAATGCCCACCCCTGCAATGCCCGGAACGCCGAACAAACCGGTAAGGTCATCATATCTTCCCCCACCTCCAATGCTCCCGATCTTCACCGATGCAGGTGCCTTTGCTTCGAAAATTGTTCCGGTATAGTAGTTCAGTCCACGAGCAAGCGTCAGGTCAATCGTAATATTAACCTGTTCATCCCCCATAACTTTTTCAAGCGACTGCAGGATGAATTTCAACTCTTCAATTCCCTGCCGGCCTTCCGAAATTCCTCCCAGCATAGCGGATACCGCTTCAAGTTTCTGGGCATTGTTTCCATCAATGGCAAGGTATTGTTCAATCATGGAAACCTGTTCTTCCTTCAATCCTCTCTGTGCCAGTTCTTCCTTCACTTTTTCCATCCCGATCTTATCCAGCTTGTCGATGGCCATAGTAATATCCATCATCTTATCCTGCCCACCACATTGTTCTGCCAGCGCACTCAGCACTTTCCTTGAATTGATGCGCAGGTCGTAACCCGTTAGCTCCAATTGTGTAAATACCTGGTGGTATATGCAGGCAAGTTCCACTTCATTCAGCAATGAACGGCTGCCCACAATATCCACGTCGCATTGGTAGAACTCGCGGTAGCGGCCCTTTTGCGGGCGGTCGGCCCTCCATACAGGCTGTACCTGGAAGCGTTTGAAAGGAAATACAAGCTGTGCCTGGTTCATGGCAACATACCTGGCGAAGGGAATGGTGAGGTCGTAACGCAAGGCTCTCTCCGTTATGCTCTTTACCGATTTACCCTGGAGTACCGATTCAAATCCTGCCCTTACTTCTTCCTGCCTTGATGCATGATCCAGGCCATTATTCAGGATCTTGAAGATCAGTTTATCACCTTCCTCTCCATATTTCCCCATGAGGGTGTCCAGGTTCTCCATGGCCGGCGTTTCCAGCGGCTGGAATCCATATAATTCAAATACGGAACGTATGGTTTGAAAAATATAATTCCTTTTACGAACCACTTCCGGTCCGAAATCACGGGTGCCCTGGGGTATTGAAGGTTTCATGTATATAACAGAATATAGAATGTAATAATGTTGACCTTTTTTAAAGGCCTGCAAAGGTAAGCATTTGATACACTGTTATGGAATGGTGTACAGAAAGCATCTTAGTAGCCAATGAAGGAAATTATTTATATTTCCGGACTGAATAAAGGGTTGAGGCAATTGAAGGCTTGAAGAATTTTCAGTATTGGCAAATGTTTTTTAATGTATAAACAGGGTTGGGCTAAAACCTTAGAAATCAGTAAAGCAACTTGATTAAATTCTGAAGAATTTATAATGGTCAGGTTTCTTTTACCTGAGATTTATTAACTTGCCCGACACCTCTTAAACATACAAAGGATGGAAGACCTGGAGCAAAAAAGAATGAAAGCATACTCAAACCGTCGCTCGCTGATGGATCTTGGAATGGGGTTGATTTATTCGGGTATGGGTTTATTTTTTTTGTTGAAGGAAGTGTTTGGATTTGCGATAGATTTTCCACCCAGGCCTTTTAATTACATATTTGGAGGGCTCTGTTTATTGTACGGGGCTTTCAGGATTTACCGGGGCGTAAAGAAAAATTATTTTCGTTAATGATATTCACGCAGCTTAAAAAAATGGTTCTGCGCAAGTATATGCTGGGAACCGCCATTGCACTATTCTCTTTTGCCTCCTGTTCTGATAATAATGGGCAAAAAGATACCCGTGATACACCAAATAGTGGTGTCATCAATGTTAGCGTGGATGAGTCATTCAAGCCGGTGATCGATTCGCAGATCAAAGTGTTTGAATCACAGTTTCCCAATGCCAAAATCAATGTTTCCTATAAAGCAGAAGCGGATTGCCTGAGAGACCTGAACAACGACAGCGTACGGATGGTGATCGTTACCCGTGGCCTTTCCGACCAGGAGCAGGCCATTCTGCAGGATTCCCTTTCCTATACTCCTTCCTTTGGCCCAATGGCCTATGATGCCATTGCCGTAGTGGTCAACAATAAATCGCGTGACAGCATTTTTACCATGCAGGACCTTCGTTCAATGGTGA
>JAEWIW010000152.1 GCA_023386855.1 Bacteroidota bacterium
GAACAGATTCGGCTTTGTATCACAAATGGTATGGAGGAGGATGGGGGCCTTCAGTAACGGACTATGAATATATGGGGGGAATAATTACGGATTTTTAATGGGTTTGTGACCCCGTGGCACGGGGGCGTGCCACGGGGTATTTAACCGGGAGAAAACGATTTGTAATTTATTGGTTTATAATGTCTTAAACCCCCGTGGCACGGCCCCGTGCCACGGGGGTATTTTTTATTTATGTTTCCTGCTCATATGATATTCCAACGTGCCGCCATTCATGATCTCGTCATAAGTGATAAAGCGCCTGTCGAGGGTTTTACCATTAAGCACAATCTTGTTCACATAAATATTATTGCTGCCCTGGTTCTTTGCCAGGACGGTAAAGGTTTTTCCATTTTCCAACTGGATTGTAGCATCTATAACCGCAGGGCTGCCGATATAATACTGGCCTGATGCCGGTGCCACAGGATAAAACCCAAGTGAACTGAAAATATACCATGCACTCATCTGGCCGCAATCATCATTTCCTCCCAATCCATCAGGCCTTGCCTGGTATTGCTTTTTCAGGATCATGCGAATTCGTTCAGCAGTTTTCCAGGGGTGGTCGGTCCAGTTATACAAGTATGCCGCATGATGTGCAGGCTCATTTCCATGAACATAATTTCCAATGATACCTTCACGTGTGATGTCTTCCGTTTCAGCAAAAAATTCATCGGGAAGATGCATGGTGAATAAGGAATCAAGATGACTGGTAAATCTTTTCTTTCCACCCATCATCTGTATCATGGTAGAGGGATCCTGTGGAACGTACAGGCTGTAATTCCATGCATTGCCTTCAATGAATCCCTGGTTATGGGTGCTCAGTACATCGAAATCTTTTTTAAAGGTTCCGTTGGCGAGCTTTGGTCGCATGAATCCAATTGATGCATCATAAACATTTTTCCAGTTTGAAGAACGCTTCATGAATTCATCATATACATCCATCCTGTTCAGCTTTTTTGCTGCCTGCGCAATCGCCCAATCGTCGTATGCATATTCAAGTGTCATGGAAACTGATGCGCCACTTTTTTCTGCGGGAACATATCCTAATTTCATGTACTGGTCAATGCCATCAAAGAAACCTGCTTTTGCCGTTTGAATGCAAGCATCAAGCGCTTTGTTTGCATCAAAGTCAATGTTGCCATTAACAATGGCATCCGCGATAACGGATGTGCTATGATAGCCGATCATGCACCAGTTCTCATTAGCATAGTGCGACCAAATGGGCAGCATATGTTCTGCGCTTTGTTCATGGTGCGCCAGCATTGAGCTTA
This sequence comes from Bacteroidota bacterium, assembly GCA_023386855.1. Classification (GTDB taxonomy): domain Bacteria; phylum Bacteroidota; class Bacteroidia; order Chitinophagales; family Chitinophagaceae; genus Flavitalea. The sequence continues at coordinate 1,308 of JAEWIW010000152.1, forward strand.
CCATATCAGCATTTCGCGAAGGTTGAATGATATTGAACAAAGGATGCAATGCACGATAAGTATCCCACAAAGAGAACGTGGTATAGTTCGTGAAACCCTTTGCTGTATGAACGTTCTGATCAAGACCTTTATATTGACCGTTGACATCCATATAAGTTGTAGGACTGAGGAACGTATGGTAAAGGGCAGTATAGAAATTGATCATATCATCTTTGTCCTGCATGTTTACCGCAACCTTATTCAATTCCTGGTTCCATTGATCCTGGCCCTGCTTTTTGTAAGCATCGAAGTTCCAATGCGGTGTTTCGGCACGAAGATTTTCCAATGCATTAGCGGTGCTCACAGGTGATAAAGCAAACTTGATCTTTATCTTTTCGTTTTCATCTGTTTTGAAATTGAAGAAAGCCCTGATCTGTTCGCCAGCGATCTCGGGGAAATTTTCAGACTGGTTGAACCTGCCCCAGAAGCCGCGATAGACCTGCTTTTTGGAGAGATTCCTGTTGCCATAAGAAGAGAAGGGTTTTGAAAAGGTCATTGCAAAATAAACTGTTCTTGTTCTTGCCCATCCCGAGGTTTGACGATAGCCGGTAACCAGCGTATCGTTTTCAACCCTCAGGTATGTCCACACGTTCTTGTCGGGGTAATTATAGATCCCATGCATAAGATCAAGAATGATATGCGCGCTGTCTGATGCTGGGAAAGTATATTGGTGAACACCTACCCTTGTGGTAGTGGTCATTTCAGCAAGAACATTATCGTCTTTCAGCATCACCTTGTAATAGTTGGGTTCTGCAACTTCAGAGGAATGATCAAATGCAGACCTGTAGCCATTTTCGGGATGATCTTTGGTACCTGGATTCAATTGAAGTTTTCCAACGGAAGGCATAATAAGAAAGTCGCCAAGATCAGAGTGACCGGTGCCACTGAAATGAGTATGGCTGAACCCTACAATGGTGGGATCATCGTACTGGTAGCCGGCGCAATAGCGGTAAACATCGCCATTGTATTTACCATTTAATTCGTAAGGAATGGTATCGGTATCAGGACTAAGTTGAACTGACCCGAAGGGAACAGTTGCACCAGGATAGGTATGACCCATTTTGGCGGTGCCAATCAATGGGTTTACAAATTGGACCAGGTTGCGTTGCTGTGAAAACCCCGGTTGGAAAATAACCAGGGTGAGCAGGAAGAATAATGTTTTTGACATATGTTTTGTATTACCCCGTGGCACGGGGGCGTGCCACGCCCCCGTGCCACGGGGTCTGTAACTATTCATTTGAAAGGGAGAAAGGATAGGAGCTTTCTTTTGTTCCGCGGTTTTTGTTTGGTGTTTCACTCATGGTGAACTGGAGGTTTCCTCCCTTCATCAGCTCAAAATGATCCAGGTAGTTTTTATCACTTACCTTACCATTCACCTTTACTTCCCGAACGTATTTGTTTTTTTTACTGTTATTGGGGGCGGTAATCGTCAGTTTCTTGCCGTTATTGAGCGATACCGTAATCTTTTTAAACAGCGGGGTTCCCAATACGTACTGGTCGGTACCAGGGCATACAGGATAGAATCCCATTGCAGAGAATACATACCATGCGCTGGTCTGCCCATTGTCTTCATCGCCACAATATCCATCAGGTGTTGGTTTGTACAGCCTGTTCATCACCTCGCGTGTCCAGTATTGAGTTTTCCATGGCTGGCCTGCATAATTGTACAGGTAGATCATATGCTGGATCGGCTGGTTGCCATGGGCATACTGTCCCATGTTCATGATCTGCATTTCACGGATCTCATGAATCACTCCACCATAATAGCTATCATCAAATAATGGTGGCATTTTGAAAACTGAATCAAGCATGGTCACAAACATCTCGTTGCCTCCCATTAATTTTTTCAATCCTTCAATATCATGGAATACGCTCCAGCTATAATGCCAGCTGTTTCCTTCGGTGAAAGCATCACCCCATTTCAAGGGATTAAATGGCTTCTGGAAGTTTCCATCCTTGTTCTTACCTCGCATAAGCTTCGTTTCAGGATCGAAAAGATTTTTATAGTTAAGGCTTCTCTTCCTGTATAACTCGATCTCATCCTTAGGTGCATTCAATGCCTTGGCCAACTTATAAATAGTAAAGTCATCATAAGCATACTCAAGTGTACGAGCTGCATTCTCATTTATTTTTACATCATAAGGAACATAGCCAAGTGTATTATAATATTCAACGCCTTTTCTTCCTACTGCAGTCATGGGTCCTTCATTATTGGCGCCATGTTTCAATGCTTCATAAAGCGTGTTGATATCATAACCTCGAAGACCTTTTATATAAGCGTCTGCAACTACTGATGCCGAGTTGTTACCTACCATGATATCAGCAAAGCCAGGACTAGACCATTCAGGAAGGAAGCCACCTTCTTTATAATCGTTGATGAGTCCCTGTTGCATTTCCTTGTTGATGTCGGGGAAAGCGAAATTCAGGAAGGGGTATAAGGCCCTGAAGGTATCCCAGAAACCCGTACCGCCGAACATGTATCCCGCTTCAGTTTTTCCATTATATGGACTGTAATGCACCATTTTATTTTGTGCATCGAATTCATATAATCTTTGAGGGAATTGAAGGGTCCTGTACATGCATGAATAAAAAGTCCTTACCTGGTCTTCGGTACCACCTTCCACTAATATGCGTCCAAGCTGTTTATTCCAAGCGGCTTTTGATTTTGCTTTAGTGGCATCAAAACCATCTTTGGCCACTTCTCTTTGAAGATTAAGATCAGCCTGTTCTATACTGATAAAAGAGGAAGCCACTTTAACGTTTACTTTTTCTCCTTTAACTGTTTTGAAAGCGATCACTGCGCCGGTATGATTAGCATCCTGTTCCAGGTCTTTAGTGAGATTATTATCACTGAAAGTGTATGAAGCGGTGAATGGCTTATCAAGCTTGATCACAAAATAATTCTTGAAGTTGGGAAGAGGACCACGACTATGCTTAGTTGAATAACCAACGATCTTCTTTTCTGATGGAATCACTTTAATATAAGATCCCTTATCCAGCGCGTCGATCACCAGGAATGAACTGTCGGTTCCGGGATAAGTAATCCTGAACTGGGCAGCCCTCTCACTCGTTGTCAACTCAGTGGTGACATCATAATCGGCCAGGTAAACACTGTAATAGTATGGCTTTACGATTTCAGCCTTATGTGAAAACCATGAACCTCTTTCATCATCCCTGAATTTGAGCTTACCTGTAACAGGCATGATAGCGAATTGCCCATAATCGTTCATCCAGGGTGAAGGCTGGTGTGTTTGCTTGAAGCCACGGATCTTATCCGATGCATAAGTGTATGCCCATCCATCGCCCATTTTGCCGGTCTGTGGCATCCAGAAATTCATGCCCCAGGGCACTGCAATCGCCGGGTAAGTGTTACCATTTGAAAGACTTGGCTTTGAGTCAGTACCCATCAGTGGATTGATCCACTCAACGGGGTCCGTGACCTTGTTAACCATTGGAACTTCCTGGGCCATGCCTGAAGATCCTAAAGCCAGTAATAATGCTGTGAAGAGATGCTTTGTTATCATTGATCCTTGTTTATAATAAGTGCGTTAATTAAATTTTATTTTGATGGATTTGAAAGTGAAAATGGTTTGTCGCTTTCGGCAGTTCCTCTTTGCATATTGGGTTGTGCACCCATATCGAAAAACAATTTTCCACCATTAAGGATGTCAGAATACGTTAACCAGTTGCGTGAATAATCCTGGCCATTCATTTTTGCCGACTGGATATATACATTTTCCTTGTTATTGTCCTTTGCTTCGATGACGAATTTTTTACCGTCTTCAAGAGTGATGGTAGTTTTTTGAAACACAGGGCTTCCCAAAACGTATTGATCAGTGCCGGGACAAACACTATAGAATCCCATTGCACTTAAAACATACCATGATGAAGTCTGGCCCTGGTCCTCATCACCGGGATAACCGTTCTCGGTGGAGTTGTACAATTTTTCCATAACTGTTCTTGTCCATTTCTGCGCTTTCCATGGCTGCCCTCCATAGTTGTAGAGGTAGATCATATGTTGAATGGGCTGGTTACCATGAGCATATTGTCCCAGGTCGGCCATCACCATTTCCGTCATTTCGTGTATCATTCCACCATAGGTTCCCACTTTAACTTTATTAGGAACAGAAAAAACGGAATCCAGTTTCAGGTTAAATTTTTCATTACCACCCATCAGGTTAATGAGGCCCTGGACATCATGAAATACTGACCACTGGTAGTGCCATGCATTACCTTCAGTAAAGGGACCGCCCCATTCAATAGGATCGAAGTTTGGCGTCCATTGCCCATTGGCCTGTCTTCCGCGCATATATCCTGTAGTGGAATCAAATACATTCCTGTAATTATACATCTGCCTTGCAAAAACATTTTTATAGAATTCATTACCTGTCATGGAAGCAAGCTGGTAACCGCAGAAATCATCATACGCGTACTCCAGCGTTTTAGCAGTGGATTCGCGGTAACCGGGATAAGGAACATACCCTAACTGGAAATATTCTTTCCAGCCATCTCTTCCATTCGCTGGTCCCCAGGGACCTTTCTGTGTTGATTCTTTAAGATAGGCGGCAAGTGCTTTTTGAGGATCGAAGGTCCTGATGCCCTTGGCCCATGCATCTGCAAGAAGGGAGATGGCATGGTTGCCGATCATGCTTCCATGTTCATTCGGGAATGACCATGAAGGAAGCCATCCGCATTGTTCCTGTGCATCGAGCAATGCCTGCATATAACGGCCATGCATGGTAGGATACATCAGTGCATTCAAAGGGAACTGTGCACGGAAAGTATCCCAGAAGCCTGTATCGGTGAACATATATCCATAATGAACTTTTCCATCGTATGGACTAAAATAGTACGGCTTACCATCTTTGTCATATTCATAGAATTGTCGTGAGAAAAGGCTTGCGCGGAAAAAGCAACTATAGAATGTGCGAAGCTGTTCTTCTGTACCACCTTCAACAAGAATTCTTTTCAGGTGCTTGTTCCATACTGCGGCAGCTGCATTCTTTGTATCGTTGAAAGAACGGAACTTGCCCAGCTCTGCATTGAGGGTAACTGTTGCCTGCTCGGGACTGATATAGGATGAAGCAGTTTTTGCTTCAACGGTTTCACCGTTTTTGAATTGAATATAAGCACCTCTTCCCTGGCCTTCGGCTGCTTCCTGCCCGGCTTGTATGGTATTATCGCGGTTCTCCCATGTGCCATAAGCTTTGAAAGGCTTGTTGAAGACTATCTCGAAATAACTTTTTATGGGAACGCCGTTATTTGATTTTACAGAACTAACATAGCCGGTGATCTTTCTTTCCTTGGGCCAGATCTTCACGGAGCTCATTTTTGTATAACCATCCAGGACCAGGTAGCTGGCGCCTTTGGGAAAGCTGAAACGCAGGTGGGCACCTCTTTCTGTAGGAGAAATTTCGGTGACGATCTTATTGTCGAATTTCACCCGGTAATAATGTGGACTTGCTGTTTCATTTGAATGAGAGAAAGTGCTTGCTCTTTCATTCTCGTTCACAACAAGTTTGCCGGTGAGGGGGAAGAGAGAAAATACATTATAATCGTTTGTCCACGAGCTGCATTGATGCGCCTGCTGAAATCCTCTTATTTTATTTACAAAGTACTGGTACTTCCAGCCATCCCCGTTTTTACCGGTTTGAGGACTCCATGTATGCATTCCAAAAGGAAGTGCCGTGGTAGGATAAGTGTTACCTCTTGTCAGTTCATGTTTTGAATTGGTGCCCTGCAAGGTATTGACATACTTCACCAGGTTCAATGAATCGGTGGCGAATGAAGTTTGCGGCATCATCAAGTACATGATGAGCGATAAAAAAAGAAGAGATCGCGATGTAGTCATTATATATGGTTTGAAGTTAACGTGCTACTTAATTATATGCACAGTTTACTTTCAATGAACTACTTGAAAGCCGCAAGCAAAAACGTTTTTGCAAATTAAGGAAAATAATTTGGATTGAAAACTCCGGCTTTTCTTCTAATCAGAGTTTAACTTTTGTGGGGCCACGATAAATGCATTAATGGGAGAAAATTGCAGGTTTGCCAGGAAACCTGGAATAAAAAAAGGCCGGCTTAATATAGCCGACCCGCTTATTTAATCCCTTTAATATTTGCAGCTTCTTCGCAGTTTTGGAAAATATTAGAGGGTCCTATTGAATCAATGAAGGATTGAGAGAAATGAATCTTAAA
>JAEWIW010000177.1 GCA_023386855.1 Bacteroidota bacterium
GGTTGATGGCTTCCTTGAAAAGATCCATGTTGATGAAGGCAGCCATGTAAAAAAAGGGCAGCTTTTATTTCAGCTCAGCAATCCACAATTCAGGAACGACCTTAACAAGGCTAAGGCAAGCGTTCAGAGTGCAAAAGCTTCCCTAAGGATTGCGGAACTGGAAAAGCAAAGGGTAAAAGTACTTGTAGAAAAAAAAGTAATCGCCCAATCAGAATATGATCTCGCGGTTTCCCGGATGGAAGATGCGAAGGCAAGACTTGCACTGGCAGAAGCTGAAGTGGCCGATGCACAAACCCGGATCGATTACCTGTCGATCCGTTCCCCCTTTGATGGTATGATCGATCGCATTCCTATGAAAACAGGAAGTCTTATTAATGATGGCAGCCTGCTGACCACCCTGTCGGACAATAACCAGATGTATGCCTATTTTGATGTTTCAGAAAATGAATACCTGCAACAGAAAAAAGCTTCAGGGGAAAGACTGAAGGAAAAAAGTTCTGCATCACTTGTTTTATCGGATGGTACCAGGTATCCCTATAAAGGATTAATTGAAACACAGGAAGCGGAATTCAGTGGTAACACAGGTTCCATAGCCTTCCGTGCAAAGTTTCCTAATCCTGATCATATGCTTAAGCATGGCGCTTCGGGAAAGGTTCAATTGCTCACTCACCTGCAGCAGACCCTGCTGGTTCCGCAAAAAGCGGTACTGGAGATCCAGGATAAAAGTTTTGTATTTGTGGTAGAGCCCAATAATACGGTGAAGATGAAAAGTTTTTCACCCATACGCCGCATAGCGGATTTCTTCGTGGTAGGTGATGGGCTTGAGCCAGGCGATGTTATCGTATACGAGGGTGTTCAGAATATCAAAGACGGTGTGCCGGTAAAACCACTGTATCGGAAAGGTATTCTTATGGCTGCCAATAATAATTAGAAGCCACCCGCTTTCCATTTAAACATTTATTCCCTGCACAAGGATAAAAATCTTGTGCAATCCATTCATTCAATGATCGCGTGAACTTTCACCCGGTTGAAATAAACCCGTAATGGTAGAAACTTTCATCAGGCGGCCTGTGCTGTCGCTCGTGATATCACTGATTATCACCCTTGTTGGTGTATTGGCCTTATTCAAACTTCCTATTACCCAGTTCCCGGATATCGTACCACCATCGGTAGTGGTGACTGCCACTTATAACGGTGCGAATGCGGATGTATGTGCCAAAGCCGTGGCAACACCACTCGAAAGAGCGATCAATGGCGTGCCGGGGATGACCTATATGAACTCGGTGAGCAGTAACAATGGGGTTACCCTGATCCAGGTTTATTTCAAGGTTGGAACCGACCCCGACCTTGCGGCGGTTAATGTGCAAAATCGTGTTAGTACTATACTTGACGAACTTCCGGAAGAAGTGATCAAAGCAGGTGTCATTACGGAAAAAGAAGTCAACAGCATGTTGCTTTACCTGAATGTATTCAGCAAGGACACCGACCTGAATGAAGAGTTCATTTACAATTTTGCCGATATCAATGTATTGCAGGAGCTCAAACGTATTGATGGAGTAGGCTTTGTTGAGATCATGGGCGCAAGGGATTATTCCATGAGGGTTTGGCTCAAGCCCGACCGGATGGTATCGTATAATATTTCAAGTGAGGAAGTGATAGCAGCGCTGCGCAGGCAGAATATTGAAGCAGCACCTGGAGTGGCAGGGGAGAACTCGGGTAAAGACAGGCAGGTTAAACAATACGTGCTAAAGTATACCGGTAAATTTAACACGCCTGAAGATTATGAGCAAGTGGTGCTGAAAGCCACTCCCAATGGTGGTTTGGTGCGATTAAAAGATATCGCAGATATTGAATTTGGTACCGTAAGCTATGATATGGTTTCCAAAACCGACGGCAGACCTTCTGCTTCCATCATGGTAAAGCAGCGTCCCGGCTCAAATGCAAAAGAAGTGATCGAGAACATCAAGGCCAGGATGGAAGAGTTGAAGCAGACCAGTTTTCCACCCGGTATGGAATACAATTATGCCTATGATGTTTCAAGGTTCCTTGACGCAAGTATCCATGAAGTTTTAAGAACACTGATCGAAGCTTTTATCCTTGTATTTATTGTAGTGTTCATATTCCTCCAGGATTTTCGATCCACGCTGATCCCTGCACTTGCAGTTCCAGTGGCACTGATCGGAACAATGGCTTTCCTGCTGATGCTTGGTTTTTCAATCAATATGCTCACGCTATTCGCGCTAGTGCTGGCCATTGGTATCGTGGTGGATAATGCTATTGTCGTCGTCGAAGCGGTGCATGTAAAAATGACTGAGCACCGCATGAATGCCATGGATGCAACAGTGGAAGCGATGAAAGAGATCAGTGGCGCCATCATGGCCATTACGCTGGTGATGTCGGCAGTATTTATTCCTGTCGCTTTTCTTTCAGGCCCTGTTGGCGTATTCTATCGCCAGTTCTCTCTTACCCTCGCTATTGCCATTGTGATATCAGGGATCAATGCATTAACCCTTACGCCGGCGCTTTGTGCATTGATGCTGAAACATGATCATGGTAAAAAGAAGAAGAACCTGCTCGATAAATTCTTTGCAGGTTTTAATAAACGCTATGATGCAACAGAACGTCGATTTGGTTCACTGGTAGGAAGAATTGCTGTCCGTAAACCGGTAACCATTATCATGCTGTTATTTTTTATGCTTGCTACCTGGGGTGCAGGAACCATGCTTCCTTCTGGGTTTATTCCCACTGAAGACCAGGGGATGATCTATGTGAATGTTACCACACCTGCAGGTTCTACGGTGGAAAGAACGGAGAAAGTGCTCGATGACCTCGTAGCTGTTTCACGGAATATCCCTTCGGTGGAAAACATCAGCACGCTTGCAGGTTACAGCCTGATGAGCGAGATCACCGGTGCATCATATGGTATGGCTATGATCAACCTGGCACCGTGGGAAAGCCGCGACAGGTCGGTGCAGGAGATGATCGCTGAATTGCAACAGAAATCAAAAAATTTATCGGATGCGTCTATTGAATTCTTTTCTCCTCCAACAGTGCCGGGCTTTGGTAATGCCAGTGGTTTTGAATTGAGGTTGCTCGATAAAAACAAAAGCAATACACTGAATGAAACCGCCGATGTTACCAAAACCTTTGTTGAAGCGCTTCAACAGAACAATGCTATTACAGGTGCTTTCACCGGTTTTGATCCCAACTTCCCGCAATACCTGATCCATATCGACCAGGATATGGCTGCGCAGAAGGGAGTGAGTATTGACAATGCCATGAGCACCCTTCAAACGCTTGTTGGGTCTTATTATGCAACGAACTTCATCCGTTTTGGACAGATGTATAAAGTAATGCTGCAGGCTCACCCGCAGTACAGGGGAAGGCCTGAAGATGTACTCAGGCTTCATGTGAAAAATGACCAGGGACAAATGGTTCCCTATTCCACTTTTGTTAGGATGGAAAGGATCTTTGGTCCTGAACAGATCACCCGTTACAATATGTACACTTCCGCCATGATCAATGGAGAAGCAGCCCCTGGGTATAGCAGCAGCGACGCCATCAAAGCGGTGGAAGAAACCGCTGCCAGGGTTTTACCAAAGGGTTATACCATCGAATGGAGTGGTATGACCAGGGAGCAGATCGAGTCGGGCAACCAGGCAGTGATCATCTTCATTATTTGCCTGGTGTTCGTTTACCTCCTGTT
>JAEWIW010000201.1 GCA_023386855.1 Bacteroidota bacterium
TGGCTACCCTGTAGAACTGGTGGAAAGCTATAAATCGCCCGTAACTGGTGAACACCTGTATAAAATAAAAACAGTGTATACCTATTAATTAAATCCTTAAATTATAGGCTATGAACCTTAAACCTATCCTTGCTGTTGCTATTGTATTGAGCTCTTGCACGGCAGCCAAAATATCAGTGCCGGACCAGTTCCGGTCGCAAGCCACCAGCATGCCGGTAAAAGGCATCAATGGCTGGCAGGTAAACCAGAAACTTGAGTTTGGAAAATACCAGACTTCAAAGATCAAAAGAGGTTGGGATTTTACCGCCTCTGTTCAATATACCAAATTCAACATCAGGCCTGAAGAGGCTTTAGTGAAAGTGTTTGATATCAATACCGAAAAGGGAACCAATTACCAGCGTAACCGATACCAATATGTACTTGAAGATGGTAAATACCTTGCGGAGATATATGCCACTGAAAAATTCCGTGAAGACCAGCTGGTCTATAAAAGTAATAACCCATGGATCGGTAATGCATCAAAGACAAAAAGCTATGATTATGCTTTCAATGCAGCGATAGTTCCTTTGATAGGTGATGATAAAGCTCCATGGAACCTGGTTATGATCAACAGGTATGATATCTCGAAGGATACTGCCCGCAGGTTATTTGACAGGCCATACGTAGAAGAAGAAGGATATGCCACCAATGGAACTGAAAAGATCATGATCCGTTCATTAAAGCTTGATAAAGTAACAACTCAATCGGGCAAGGATACAAAAGTATTTGGCGGACCTTTACTTAGCGGATATGAATTGCGCTGGGATGATGGAGTAGTAGGTATTATCGATCTTCTTGATAACCAGGTTTGGTTATATAATGACCTGGAAGAAAAAGATAAATTCATTTTATCTTCCATCGCTTCTGCCATTATGCTGAAGAGAATGCAGGATGTTCAAAAAGACCGCGACAATAATTTCGAATAGAATTCATGCAGGCCATAGCACTGGATACTGAACAATTGATTGAGGGCTGCAAGGGCAATGACCGCCGTGCGCAGGAAGCATTGTTCAGGCAGTTCTATGGCTTTGCTATGTCTATTGCCCTTCGTTATTCGCGCGACGAGCATGATGCTACTGATATCCTGAGCCTTGCTTTTGTGAAAGTCTTTAAAGCCATCAAAAATTTTGACCCGTCAAAAGGATCACTTCATGCATGGATAAAAAAGATCGTCATGAATGAAGGCCTTGATCATATAAAAAGCAGGAGCCGGTTCAGTGAACAGGTCGAACTTGAAGCGGTTGCTGAACCAGTTGTTAATAATGCAGCATTGCAGGAAATGGGTGCGGATGAGATCATGGAAATTGTTCAGAAGCTTCCCCCCGCAACACATGCCGTTTTTGTATTGTATGCAGTGGAAGGATATTCCCATCGCGAGATAGCCGATCAACTATCAATAAGTGAAGGCACTTCAAGGTGGCACCTCAGTGAAGCTAGAAAACATTTACAGCAACAACTCGAGCATTTGAAAACTTAATGGATCAACGCTTATCATATGAACTGATCATTTCCGAAAAACTGGAAAGCCTGCCTATTCCTGATATGGCCGACCAGGTTTGGCTGAGGATAAAAGATCAGCTCGACCTGGATATGCCCACCGATGATAACGAGCCCGAGGGGCCAGCTGGTGGTGGATCTCCATCGATCCGGGGATTGGTATGGACAGGGTTAAGTATTCTTTTTATAACAGCACTGGTAGCCATTTTTTATTATCGTAACCCATCAACAAATAATATTCCTGCAAAAGAAATTATCAATTCATCCGCTCCCGCACCAGCCATCATTGAAAAGGATCAGGAGCCCCCGGATAAAATTCCTTTAGCCAATCCTGCCAATACAATTGCGCCGGTTATTCTTCCAAAAGATCAACCGGCTTTTCAGAATGATGATATCGTTACCATCGATAGCGCTGCATTTCAACCTGCACCTGGTGATGTTTTGTCTAACCCCGTAACAGTTGCGCCACCCGTTACTGTTCAGCCTGCAATTACTGATAGCAGCACGGTTCAAAAGAAAAAAAGAGGGGTGCAGGGAATAAAAGATAGTGATTACAGGATCATACCAAAAAAGCAGGAATGATATTGCATCATTCCTGCTTTACAATTATGATCTTTCCTCTGATGGGGAATTTATGTTTTTATCAAACCTCCTGGTAAAACATTATGATCTTACCAGTCGTGATGAATGTATGTTCATATTTCTGCCATCCTGTATCCTTAGCAGGTAAATTCCTTTATTCAATGTGGGCTTCACCTGTATGGAAAGTGAATTATTCCCCTTGTAAATTTTCTGTTCCAGCACATCAATCCTTGATCCGTTGACATCAAATATTTCAAACCGGTAAATATCTTCAGTGGTTGCGTTCACCTGGAAGTTAACCTGGGTAGAGAACACGGTATTATAATGAATGGATCCTGCATTATGCGCGATGGACTGTACTTTGATGACTTTGGAATAATTAATGATACCATTCTCATTTATCTGCTTTAGGCGGTAATAGGTTATTGCACCATTAATTGAAGCATCATTAACGTGGTAGGTATTCTGTTGAAGAGAATTCTTTGCAGAAACTGAAGAGACATCATTCCAGTGTATTGCATCATCACTTTTCTGAACAACGTATTCTTTCATGTCCACTTCGTCAGTGGTGGTCCAGTCGACCTGTACTCGCCTGTCAACTGTATGTGCATTGAAGGAAAGTAATCTTGAAGGAAGTGATTGCACATTGGCGAAGAAGGCTTTGAAGTACATGCTGGTTTCCCTTACCTGCAGCGAACGCTGGCTCGATATTGCACCGTTCCGGTAAACAAAACTGGAAACACCCTTGTAGTTCATTTGTACCATAGCGGTTTTTTTCGAAGAGTCGATTTTACTTTCATTTTTGGTACTTGAAATTACCCTGGCGAGTATGCCATCAAAAGATAATAAAAGCTTGCTTGCGGGATCAAGTCCCATGCTGGCAGGGTTCACCGCTTCGATGGTTTCTTTTAATTTTGCTCCATCACCATCCACATCAATTGCCGTGATGGCCAGCATATCAATGGTGGTATCGACATAAGTGTTTGCTTTCTTAAAAGAAAACCGCCATTCTACGAAAGAAGTAGCTAAGGGTGCTGCACCTACTGTGGGCTGGAAAGCATCGTAATAACCGTAATTTGTTTCATCGATATTGTCGACCGTTGCGCCATTGACCAGTCGCTCGATCTTGACATGTGCATCCACTCCTGGTATTACTTGTGGAAATTTATAAACTGCACCTGGTTTTTTACTATATCCACTGATCAGTGTAGGCGTATGAAAACTCATGCCCGCCATGCTGGTCGATTGTGAATATACTTCCTGGATATTGGATAGGGTCGTAACGACAAACAGGAAAGTAAAAATAGGTTTCATAAAGTAGCGATTAAAGGTTAAGCAGGAGAGGGCAAAAATGTGCCAGAAATAAAGGGCTGGAAATGAATTACTTATTTTTGGACTTATTCCCATAATGAACCAATTGATTTGCCGCGTTCCTAAAAGGGGAAATTTCAAGCTTATCCTTGGCCGTACCACGGACCTTCGGTCCTTGGGACGGCCGATCAAGCACCCGCCCCCGGTCCTCGGTCCTTTTTTGCGGATCCCCGGTCCACTTCAAACTTATCCTTGGCCGTACCACGGACCTTCGGTCCTTGGGACGGCCGATCGGACACCCGGTCCCCGGTCCCCGGTCCTTTCTTTTGTATTTCGTATTTCGTTTTTTGTATTTTCTTCCACTCATTCTTTAATACTATATCACAGTTCAAAATCTTATCTTTAAGATCAACCCAACTTTCCCTGATGAAGTGGATTGCTGCAATTCTTTTTTGTCTATCCCTTTCCCTGGATCTTGCTGCGCAGAAGGTGATCTCTATTGCGGTGGATGGCGCTATTAACCCGGGTTCTGCTGAATTCATCCATAAAGGCATCAGGCATGCAGCCGAGGAAAAAGCTGAATGCCTATTGATAAGATTGAACACCCCCGGTGGTTTATTGAAATCAACACGTGTAATTGTTGAAGATATCCTTGAATCGCCTATTCCGGTGATAGTATATGTAGCACCAGGCGGTGCACATGCGGGATCTGCCGGAGTCTTTATCACTATGGCGGCACATATCGCTGCAATGGCCCCAGGTACTAATATAGGCGCAGCGCATCCTGTATCTATGCAGGGTGGTGTTGATACCATCTTGAATGAAAAATCAACCAATGATGCTGCTGCATTCATTCGCACTATAGCCGAGAAAAGAAACCGTAACCTTCAATGGGCTGAAGATGCCGTTCGAAAAAGTGTTTCCATTACTGCCTCTGAAGCACTGGCAAATAAGGTGATCGATCTTATGGCGGATAATGAAAAAATGCTGCTGCAGCGGGTCAATGGTAGAATGGTGGAGACCATTAAGGGAAGCCATCAATTAAATACCATTGATGCCCCGGTGGAGCAGCTTCAAATGAACCTTCTTGAAAAATTTTTAATGCTGATCAGTGACCCGAATATTGCCTATATCCTGATGATGCTGGGCTTTTACGGGATGTAGTTTGAATTGTATAGTCCAGGTGCAATTTTCCCTGGCATTATTGGTGGCATCTGCCTCATCCTGGCTTTTTATGCCATGCATACATTGCCGGTGAATTACGCAGGTCTGGCGCTTATCATCTTTGGCATTATCCTGTTGCTTCTAGAAATTAAAGTCACGAGTTATGGTATGCTGGCAATTGGTGGAGTGGTGTCGCTTGCCCTTGGATCATTCCTTTTATTTCGTTCTCCATCAGGGCTGGAATTTGTGAAGCTATCCTGGACGGTGATCATTGCGGCAACGCTGGTATCGGCCTTGTTCTTTCTATTTATTGTCAGTGCCGGTATTAAAGCGCAATCATTAAAACCGGTTTCAGGCGTGGAGGGAATCATTGGCGAGCGCGGCTATGCATTGGTATCACTGGATCCCAGGGGTACAGTTAAGGTTCATGGTGAAGTGTGGAATGCTGAATCCATATCAGGACGCATAGAAGAAGGAGCACAGGTGAATATTACTGCTGTCCGCGACCTGACATTAATCGTTGAAAAAATTACTAACCGCTTATCTTAAAAAAAACATCATGCAGCAAATCCCTGTTTTTTCTATTGCACTTGTCGTCTTTATTTTATTTATCCTCATGAATGCCATTCGTATCCTGAACGAATATGAACGTGGTGTCGTATTCCGGCTTGGACGCGTATTAAATTCAGGAGCAAAAGGACCCGGGCTCATCCTTCTTATTCCCATCATTGATAAAATGGTTAAAGTGAGTCTGAGAACTGTTGTGATGGATGTGCCTCCACAGGATGTGATCACGCAGGATAACGTATCCATCAAAGTGAATGCCGTTGTGTATTTCAGGGTTATACAACCGCAAAAAGCCATTATTGAAGTGGAGAATTATCTTGTGGCAACCTCACAGTTATCGCAAACCACTTTAAGAAGTGTATTGGGTCAATCAGAACTGGATGATATCCTCTCGCAAAGAGAAAAGATCAATCACCGGCTCCAGCAGATCATTGATTCCCAAACAGAACCATGGGGAGTGAAAGTAAGCCATGTTGAAGTGAAGCAGATCGACCTGCCACAGGAAATGCAAAGGGCGATGGCCAAGCAGGCTGAGGCGGAAAGGGAAAGAAGGAGTAAAGTGATCGCTGCGGAAGGTGAATTCCAGGCATCTCAAAAATTATCTGATGCTGCAAAGATCCTTAGTGAACAGCCCAGCGCGCTGACGCTTCGTTACCTTCAGACCCTTCGCGAAATCGCCACCGAGAACAATTCCACTACCATCTTCCCGGTACCGATCGATATCCTCAAGCCTTTTATGAATATTAAAAAAGATATACAGGAGCTTTAATCAAACACTAACTATTGCTTTATGAAAATAATTTCCCGGCCAACATTCCTATTGCTGGTCATCATCTGTATTGCCATGAATGGATATTCACAAAATCAACTGGGTGTTTTTGATAGTCATTCAGATATTGGCAACGATGTAAAGCAGGGTTCCGTGGTGTATGATCCTGTTAATGATCAGTATCTCCTTACCGGATCAGGATACAATATCTGGGCTGATCATGATCAATTTCATTTTGTATATAAAAAACTGAAAGGTGATTTCCTCCTGTATAGCCGGGTAAACCTTATTGGGCAGGGTGTTGATCCGCATCGTAAAGCTGGCTGGATGGCCCGTGCATCGCTCGACAGCAATTCAGCGCATGTCAATGCAGTTGTTCATGGCGATGGGTTAACCTCTCTTCAGTACAGGAAAACAAATGGCGCGCAAACGGAAGAAATAAAATCTTCGCTTACTCACGCCGATATCATACAACTTGAAAGAAAGGGTAATACTTATACCATGCGCGTCGCCAAATTCGGTGAACCGTTTGTTCTTTCTTCCATTAAAGATATTGACCTCGGCGATGAAATATTCGTAGGCATCTTTGTATGCTCGCATAATGATGCGGTTTTAGAAAGCGCAGTATTCCAGGATGTCCGCCTGGTAAAGCCTGCATCAGATTCGCTGGTTCCCTACCGACAATACCTTGGGAGCAGTATTGAACTGCTGGATGTGTTTTCGGGGAAAAGAGAGATTGTTTATCAATCGCCAAAATCCTTGCAGGCTCCCAACTGGGCACCCGATGGAAAAACACTTGTGTATAACAGCGATGGCCTTATTTATACGCTTGACCTTGAAAAGCGCCAGCCAGCAGTCATGAATACTGGCTCAGTAAAAAATAACAATAATGACCATGTGCTATCCTTCGATGGAAAACAGCTGGGCCTCAGCAGCAGCCTTGGAAAAGAAGGTTCTGTGATCTATACCGTTCCCATCGGAGGCGGTGAACCAAAGCTCATCACGCCAAAGGGGCCGTCCTACCTTCATGGCTGGTCGCCCGATGGAAAATGGCTAACCTTCACCGGCCAGCGCAATAACGAATTTGATATTTACCGCGTGCCGGCTGCTGGTGGAAAAGAAGAAAGGCTGACCACGGCAAAAGGGCTGGATGATGGTTCGGAGTATTCTCCAGACGGCAAGTATATCTATTTCAATTCCAACCGTACCGGCACGATGCAGATATGGAGGATGAAGGCCGATGGTCCGGGCCAGGAAGCTGTGACCCATGGCGATTTCCACGACTGGTTTCCCCATATTTCCCCCGATGGTAAATGGATCGTATTTCTTTCTTTTTTGAAGGAAGAAGTAGAGCCCGGTGATCACCCATTTTATAAGCATGTATATTTGCGGATGATGCCGGTTGAAGGCGGCCAACCTAAAGTGATCGCCTATATTTATGGCGGGCAGGGAACGATCAACACCCCATCCTGGTCGCCCGACAGCAAACGGCTGGCATTTGTGGGTAATTCTGATTAGAAAAATTACATCAAACCAAACCATGAGAAAGTCTATAGCCATAGACATGGACAATGTTATTGCCGATGTGGAAACGCATTTTATCGATTGGTATGAAAAGCATTTTGGACTAAGGATTGAACGGGAGACCATGGCCGGCAAGCCGGAAATGGAAGCTTTTCCCGACAGTGAAGCGGTATGGAAGTTCCTGTTTACACCGGGTTTCTTCAGAACGGTCCCGGTAATGGAAGGTTCACAGGAAGTGATACAGCAGCTGATGGAAGATTACGATGTTTATATTGTCTCCGCGGCCACCGAATTTCCCCAGTCGCTCAATGAAAAAAGGCTGTGGTTAGATGAGCATTTTCCCTTTATCTCCTGGCGAAATATGATCTTTTGCGGGGATAAAAGCATCGTCCATACCGATTATATGCTTGATGACCACGAGAAAAACCTCCGGAGTTGCAAGGGAGAGCCCCTGCTGTATTCTGCGATGCACAATGTAAATGTAAACCATTACCAAAGGCTGAATAACTGGGAAGAAGTGTCAGAATACTTTCAAAAACTGCTAAAAACGAGGCAATAATCCGGTTTCCTGAATGTACTTTTTAGTACAAATAGTATTACCTTTGCGGGGATGAAACAAGAAATTGATCAACCTCAAAGAAATACTATGAATGACGGACTAAGCACTATCGAACAAACCGTGCTAAGTGACTACAAGTATGGCTTTGTGACCGATATTGAAGCAGATGAGGCGCCGAAAGGCCTGAGTGAGGATATAGTTCGTTTTATTTCAGCAAAGAAGAACGAACCCGAATGGATGCTTGAATGGCGGTTAAAAGCCTATCGGCATTGGCAAAAAATGACTGAACCCCATTGGGCCAATATCAATTATCCCGGTGTTGATTTCCAGGATATTATTTATTATTCTGCCCCCAAGCAGAAAGCCAAGCTGAACAGCCTGGATGAAGTAGATCCCGAGCTTCGTAAGACCTTCGAAAAGCTGGGAATTTCCCTTGATGAGCAGAAACGACTGAGTAATGTTGCCGTTGACGCGGTGATCGACAGTGTTTCCATTGCTACAACTTTTAAAAAGCAGCTGGCTGAGCAGGGTATTATTTTCTGTTCTATCAGCGAAGCTATCAAGGAGCATCCTGAGCTGGTTAAAAAATACATTGGCTCGGTAGTTCCGGTTACGGATAACTTTTATGCCGCGCTGAATTCCGCTGTTTTCAGCGATGGTTCATTCGTATATATTCCCAAAGGCGTTCGTTGCCCGATGGAATTGTCAACCTATTTCCGGATCAACGCTGAAAACACCGGCCAGTTCGAAAGAACGCTGATCATTGCCGATGAAGGCAGCTATGTAAGCTACCTGGAAGGTTGTACTGCTCCCATGCGTGACGAGAACCAGATGCATGCTGCCGTGGTGGAACTTATGGCACATGATAACGCCGAGATCAAATATTCAACTGTACAAAACTGGTATCCCGGCGATAAAGAGGGGAACGGCGGTATTTATAACTTCGTTACCAAGCGCGGGCTGTGCGCGGGCATCAACTCAAAAATTTCCTGGACGCAAGTGGAAACCGGTTCAGCCATCACCTGGAAATACCCCAGTGTAATTTTGAAAGGAGATAATTCCATTGGTGAATTCTATTCTGTTGCCGTAACCAATCACCACCAGCAGGCAGATACCGGCACCAAGATGATGCACCTGGGTAAAAACACCCGAAGCAGGATAGTGTCAAAAGGTATCTCTGCAGGAGTTAGTAATAACAGTTACCGCGGGCTTGTACATGTGGGAAGAAATGCAACCAATGCCAGGAACTTTTCACAGTGTGATTCCCTGTTGCTGGGCGATAAATGTGGAGCACATACCTTTCCTTACATTGAAGTAAAGAACAATACTGCGCAGGTTGAACATGAAGCT
>JAEWIW010000193.1 GCA_023386855.1 Bacteroidota bacterium
AGATTATACTGATCTTCTTTTGCCAAAAAAAGATACCAGTTTGACCGTAGAGTTTGTATTTAAACAACCCGAAACCTTTGATGTGCTGATGTTACAGGAAAATATCCGCAAAGGTCAGCGCATTGAATCCTTCGTGCTGGAAACTTATGAAAACGGCAAATGGAAAGAGATCGCCAGGGGCACAACAGTAGGATACAAGCGTCTTTTGCGTTTTGATCCTGTTCATTCAAATAAGGCAAGGTTAAGAATTCTTTCATCACGTTTAACACCTTACCTCGCAGAGGCAGGGCTATACCTTCAGAAATAACTTTTCAAATAACTAAAACAGAATAAGAATAAATCTAAATCATGAATATAAGATTACTGGCTTTAATGCTTGTCTTGTCGGTTTTTTCAAATGCACAGGAACTGGTTTCCATTATTCCTGAACCAGTGAGCCTGGTAGTAAAAGAAGGTAGTTTTGTAATCGACAAAAACACTTCCATTACTTATAATGCTTCAGTAAAAGATCTGAAAGCTGCTATTGATTTTTTCAATCAGCGGGTTGAATCACTTTCAGGTTATAGGTTACCCATAAATGGAAAAGCAAAGAAGATCATTCAATTCAGCATTGGAAAAGATAATGAACTCGGCTCAGAAGGTTATACACTTAACGTAACACCTTCTTCAATGAAGATAAGTGCCAATACACCAGCAGGACTTATCTATGCAATGCAGTCGATTTTCCAGACACTGCCGGCTATTCGTACCAATGCCACCCTTTCAGTACCTGCTATGGAAATCAGGGATTATCCCCGCTTTCAATGGAGGGGAATGCATCTTGATGTAAGCCGTCATTTCTTTTCCCCGGAATTGGTGAAATCATATATTGACCTGATGGCTACCTACAAAATGAACAGGTTTCACTGGCATCTTGTGGATGACCAGGGATGGAGGATCGAGATCAAAAAATATCCAAAACTTACAGGCATTGGTGCATGGAGAGTTGATCATAATGATGAAGTATGGGGCGTAAGACCACAGGCTAAGGAAGGAGAGAAGCCAACCTATGGTGGGTATTATACACAGGAGCAGGTAAAAGAGATTGTAAATTATGCAGCCAAAAGAAATGTGACCATTGTTCCAGAAATTGAAATGCCCGGCCACGTGGCTTCCGCAATTGCCGCATACCCGCAGTTGAGTTGCACACAGCAACCACAATTACCTATGACAGGTGGTAACTATTCCAACATTTCTTCGAATTACTGTCCGGGTAATGATTCCGTATTCACCTTCCTGCAGAATGTGCTTGATGAAGTACTCACTTTATTTCCTTCGAAATACATTCATATTGGTGGGGATGAAGTAGATAAAACACCTTGGAAGAAATGTCCAAAATGTCAGGCAAGGATGAAGAAGGAAGGATTGAAGAACGAAGAAGAACTGCAAAGTTATTTTATAAAGAGAATGGAGAAGTATCTCATTAGTAAAAATAGAAAAATGATCGGGTGGGATGAGATCCTTGAGGGTGGTCTTGCCCCTGAAGCAACAGTGATGAGTTGGAGAGGTGAGGCAGGCGGAATTCATGCAGCCAAAATGGGTCATGATGTAGTGATGACACCTGGATCTCCATTATATTTCGACCATTACCAGGCAGGGCCTGAAGGTGAACCTATGGCATTTGGCGGAATGAATACACTGAAAAAAGTGTATAGTTATGAACCCATACCTAAAGAGCTCACTAAAGAAGAGGGAAAGTATGTACTTGGTGCACAGGCCAACCTGTGGACTGAATATATTACCACACGTGAACATGTTGAATACATGGTATTGCCACGTATGCTTGCTCTTGCAGAAGTAGTGTGGAGTCCAAAGGAAGCCAGGGATTGGAAAGGGTTCAATGAAAGATTGAAATACCATTTCAAAGTCTTCGACCAGGAAGGCCTTCATTACAGTAAAGGGAATTTCAAAGTAGATATCAAGCCTGCTTCAGACAATGGAAAGTTAATGGTAGAATTATCGACCGAACAAAGCAACGCAATGATCTATTACACATTGGATGGAAGTTTGCCCGACATTAATTCCACCCTTTATGAAAAACCCATACAGGTCAATTCTTCTGTTGTATTGAAAGCCATGACGGCCATTGATGGAAAGATGATGGGACTTGTTCCTTCCTTTCAGCATTTCGTGATGCATAAGGCTATCGGGAGGGCAGTGGAATATACAAATCCAGTAAGCACTTATTATACTGCCGATGGTCCAAATTCATTAACGGATGGTGTAAGGGGAACAGGCGCTGTAGGGAAGTACTGGCATGGGTTCTCGGGTAAGGATGTTATTGCAACAATAGATTTGGGAAAAGAACAGGAGATCAGTTCCATTGCACTGGGAAGTCTTCAGCATACCCGCGACTGGATCTTTTTTCCTACACAGGTGAAGTTTGAACTGTCGGCCGATGGAAAATCTTTTAAAGAGGTAGCATTGGTGAAGAATGATATCAGTGTGCAGGAATCCAATTCCATACAAAAAGATTTTGAAGGAAAATTTCCAGCGCAGAAGGCAAGATTCATAAGAGTCACTGCCAAAGTTTTGGATGCCATTCCAAAAGGCCATCCCGGGGAAGGCAAACCCGCCTGGGTGTTTGTGGATGAGATAATAGTTAAGTAAAGGACCGTGGACCGGGGACCGGGGACCGGGTGCTTGATCGGCTGGGTGCTTGATCGGCCGTCCCAAAGACCGCAGGTTCGTGGTATGGCAAGGGACCGGGTGTTTGATCGGCCAGGTGCTTGATCGGCCGTCCCAAGGACCGCAGGTCCGTGGTACGGCCCAGGACAATCTTGAAAAGGAATAGGAAAATCAAGTGATTAGTTATTAGTTATTAGTGATTAGTTTGAATTTCAACTAGTCACTAATCACTAGTCACTAATCACTAACACTATTCTTCCATCGCTCTTTTATTCTCCAAATATTTTGCATGGATCACTTCGCTCATGGTTTTTTCATAGAGCTTGCTTTCAACCCATGATATAATATCGAGGTATGCGAAAGCCCTTGTTTCAAACCGGTTCTTTTCGAGGTGCTTTATTTTTTGCAGGAAGTTTTTAAACTCCTGCCTTAATTTATGCCGGGATACATGAAACGATGCCCTGAGAAATTTGAACATTTCTTCTTCAACCACTGTAAGGTTTTGCATCCGGGCCATAAAACGATAAACCGATTTGGTCAGTGATTCAATCAGCATATAGTTCCCCATTTCATAATGTGCCATCAGGTGCACCAGCCGCGCATAACATTGAAGATCGCTTCTCAGGTCAACGTTCTCATGAATGATGTTTTGCAGGTAATCGATGGAAGCGTCAAAGTCTCCACTTCCAAAATGCAGTATCGCAACCTTGTAATTAAATACCAGGTAGCGGTGTTTATCAAGGTAGATCCTGTATTCTTCAAGCTTTTCCTTGACAAAGGGAACCAGCTTTAGCCCCTGCCTGAAAGTGCCCGTCATGAGATGCTGGTTTAGCTTTGCACTATAGATATATACAAAACACTGCACTTTGAAATTATCGTGGTGCTGAACGATCTTAGAATTGGAGAAATTTTCAAAATGCTCCAGCACCTGGGCGAATTTTTTGTAGTTCCGAAGGTCGAAATGCGCATTCAGCAGGTTATGCAGGCCCTTAATATAATGGCCGGTTTCAGCATTGATCATTGCAGGCTGTTCATGGAACAGGTCTACCCATTTCTGAACATACCGGTAATACATGAGGAAATCCTGCCTGATGAAACTATACCAGCCATAGCTTTGATAAAGGTATAGTCGCTCATAAAAATTGGTCAGCTCATGGGATCCGGGTGGTAGCTGTTCGCGGAAAAATTGCTTCACGTATTCCTCCTCCCGTTCATTACGTGCATGACCGTTCTTGACATAAAGGCTGTACAGCTGCATGGCAAGGTTCGACAACTGGGTAATCGTTCGTCTTCTTTCCTGGACGGCATTCGCTTCTTCTGCCAGGATATCCGCCTTATCCTGGATAGTGCGCGTTATATGAAGACTTTCGATCTTTTTTTCCAGTGATATCACCTGGATAAGGATAGTATCCTGGTGGTAATGGTAAGCCGACTCCTTAACCTTTTCCAGGATCTTCACGCTCTGCATGTACAATCCCTTATAATAAAGAATCCGGGCATAATCGAGCTGCTCATTCAGCTCAATATCTATATTGTCGGTTCGCTTCAGTAGCCTTAAGCTTGCCAGCAATTCTTTATATAAATGGGCCTTAATATTGGAAAGTTGGGGTTTTTCTATCCCACTTAATTTTTTGAGTAGAATGTTTTCATCATATTCCTTCATCCGGTCAATAGCATCGAAAACCTGGATGATCTTAAGGTCGGCCTTGGCGGAACTTCTCTTAATGTATAGCTTGAAATGACGTTTTTCGGACTTTTCCAGCGACCGGATCAATTGAAAAAGGAAGTCAGAAAAACGGTTGGCCAAAATGGATTCGGTTTTAAAAATGCAGACCTGTAAAGGATTTCAGGGCATTATGCTTGTTTTTGCGATAATGATTAACGCTAAAACTTGAAAAAAAAGGGACCGTTACAGTCCCTAAATTTGTACTGTCATTTGAAACGAACGTTGAACGAACAAATGACAAGCAATCGTGTAGCAATCGTTAATGGCACAAAATTCGCTGAAGTATCAGCACAAGGTTTAAGATTCGAACTTTTTTTTATATGGCAAGCAATCGTTAGTGGCCCGCTGTTTCTACAGTGGGTTTTTTTTTGTTTTGATTAGGCGAATATATGGTTACAGCAATAACCCGCAAAATTTTATTTTTTTTTAACTTCCCCCGATAGCGGTTGTGTGCTGGGAAGTACACTTTGACTGGATTTTTAAATTTCTCCACATGAACTGGCTTATTCTGATCATTGCAGGGCTATTTGAAGTTGGTTTTACCACCTGCCTGAGCAAGGCAAAGGAAACAAATGGCACCGAATCCTGGCTCTGGCTGGCAGGTTTCTTTATCAGCCTCACCCTGAGTATGGTTCTCCTGTATAAAGCCACCCAAACCCTTCCTATGGGCACTGCTTATGCAGTGTGGACAGGCATTGGGGCAGTTGGGACCGTTATTACCGGGATCCTTTTTTTCAGGGAGCCTACCGACTTCTGGAGGATATTTTTCATTATAACACTTATTGGTTCCATCGTTGGTTTGAAAGCGGTTGGATAAACATGAATTTACCGGTAATATCTTTCGATGCCATCGTTGGTTTGAAAGCGGTTGGATGAGGGGAGCAGTCTATAAACTGGCCTGGTTTTTTGTATTTTTTGCGAAATCCCATGAATGAAAAAAGTTCTAGCAGTTTATAGGGCCGGCTTTACAGATTATGATGGACTGGATACTTACCGCGTAATGCCCACACGAAATATTCCCATCGAAACAATTGAACCATTTATTTTTTTGAACCACCATGGTCCACAGGTCTATAGTGCAGGTAACCAGGGTCTTCCCTTCGGGCCACATCCCCATAAGGGTTTTGAGACGGTTACATTAATTGTGGAAGGTGACCTGGTACATAAAGACAGCACAGGGTTTTCCAGTAATATAAAGGCAGGTGGCGTGCAGTGGATGACGGCAGGGAAAGGAATTATTCATTCCGAACAATCCTCGCTGGAATTTATGGAGAAGGGTGGACCAGTGGAAATACTCCAGCTTTGGATAAATCTTCCTTCTTCATTAAAAGATGCTGAGCCGTCTTACACCGGGCTTCAAAACAACGAGTTGCCGGTAATTGAGATAAATGAACAGGTTAGTGTTAAGCTAATTTCTGGTCATTGGGATAGTTATACCGCACCAATTCAATCCATTTCAAATGTTGACCTGTTCTGTATTGATATGAAGAAAGACGGATCATTAGTGATTGAAGTTCCTTCGGAAAAAACGATACTGTTCTATGTGATCAGGGGTAATGTTAGCGTAAATGGAACGGACGCCGAAACCCACGAGATTATTGAATTTGGGCATGAAGGTGAACGCATCAGCATGGAATCAAATGAAGATTCACTGATCTTTTTTGGTTATGCCACTCCAAATAATGAACCGCTTGCAGCCAATGGCCCCTTTGTAATGAACACACCGGCAGAGATCAGGCAGGCCTTCGTTGACTATAATGAAGGAAAATTTGGCGTTTGGCCGCATTGATTGTTACCTGAAAACAATATATTGTGCTACATACATAATTAAAGCACAATAGTTCATGAAAAAAATGATGTCTTTGCTGGCCGGCATTTTGCTGGTCGCCGGTATGGTTACAGCCCAAAACAGGATCAATATTATTCCTGAGCCTGTATCAGTTAAAACCGGCGATGGTATGTTCAGGTTACCTGCCAACATAACAATCGAGGTGCCGGACCAATCTGATATGGGAACCATCAGGCAGTTCCTGGTAGAAAAACTTTCGAAAGCTACTGGCTATACCGTAACACCCGCAAGTTCTAATCCAACCATCAGTCTTCAGCTGAACAAAAACGCTGACGCAACTTTAGGAAATGAGGGATACCGGTTAACTGTATCAGCAGGAAACGTAAAGATTGTTGCCAATAAACCTGCCGGTCTTTTTTATGGTGCTCAATCTTTCATCCAGTTATTGCCTCCTTCCATTGAAAGCAAATCAAAAGTTGAAAATGTACAATGGGAAGCACCTGTTGTTGAAGTGATGGATTATCCCCGCTTTGGATGGCGTGGATTTATGTTCGATGTATCCCGTCATTTCTTTACCAAGGATGAAGTAAAGCAGTTTATTGATGAAATGAGCCGCTATAAAATGAACCTGATGCATTTCCACCTTACCGATGATGAGGGATGGAGAATAGAGATCAAAGCGCTTCCTAAGTTAACCCAGGTTGGCGCCTGGAATGTGAAGAAGGTAGGATACTTTGGTGATATGGTTCCTCCTGCTAAAGATGAGCCCCGCGACTATGGTGGGTTCTATACCCAGGAAGATATAAAGGAAATAGTTAAGTATGCAAAGGACCGATTTGTAGATATACTCCCCGAAATTGATGTGCCTGGTCATAGCCTTGCTGCCATTGTTTCCTACCCCGAATTATCATGCACGCCAGGTGCTGATAAATATGTTGTTCGTTCGGGTGAAAAGATCATGGATTGGCATTCAAAAGGATTTACCGCGCTGGTAGATAATACGCTTTGCCCGGCTAATGAAAAAGTATATGAGTTCCTCGATAAAGTGGTAACTGAAGTGGCTGCTTTATTTCCTTTCGAATACATGCATATGGGCGGTGATGAATGTGCCAAGAACTTCTGGGAGAAAAGTGATGCGGTTAAAGCGTTGATGAAAAAAGAAAACCTCAAGGATATGCACCAGGTGCAGTCTTACTTTACCAAGAGGCTTGAAAAGATCGTAATGTCCAAAGGCAAGAAATTTATTGGATGGGATGAGATACTCGAAGGTGAGCTGGCTCCCAACGCAGCAGTGATGAGCTGGCGCGGAATGAAAGGGGGAATAGAAGCGGCTAAGATGGGTCATGAAGTGGTGATGAGCCCTACCACTTTTGCTTACCTCGATTATATGCAGGGTGACCCGGCTATTGAATCCAGGGTATATGCAAGCCTCAGGCTTAATAAAGCCTACGAATTCGATCCATTACCCCCCGGAGTAGATAAAAAATTTATCAAGGGTGGACAGGGAAATATGTGGACTGAACAGATCTTTAACTATCGTTACTTCCAGTATATGATGTGGCCAAGAGGATTTGCTATTGCAGAATCAGTGTGGTCGCCCAAAGAAAATAAGAACTGGGATAACTTTGTTTCCAAAGTGGAGAATCATTTCAAGCGCTATGATGCAGCAGAAATGAAGTATGCTACCAGCATCTATGAACCCGATATAAAGCCATCCTATACAAAAGATAAAAAGATGCAGATAACCCTGGTTCCGGAAATAAAGGACCTGGATATCTTTTATTCCTTCGATAATTCATTTCCTGATAAATTCTATCCTAAATACAGTGAGCCATTGACCGTGCCTGTTGACGCGGTGCAACTTAAGATCGCAACGTATAAGGATGGAAAGCCGGTTGGCCGACCAATGGTGGCTTCAATCGATGATCTTAAAAAAAGGATCAGCGCTAAATAATCCAAACAAAAATAAATGGCAGCCTTCAATTGAGGGCTGCTATTCTTAATGGAAACGCAGCATTCAAGGTTTGTAATCCTTTATAAACCTAGCCTTATTAAAGGCTGCCATTCAAAATGGAAACAGGATTGGTATGAGAAGATATTGCCTAACCCTTGACCTGGTAAATGACCAGGCACTTATCGCTGAATATGAACTATACCATAAAAATGTATGGCCGGAAATTATTGAAAGCATAACCGGGTCTGGAATTGAACATATGGAAATCTATCGCTTTCAGAACAGGTTATGTATGATCATGGAAGTGAATGAACAGTTTTCGTTTGAGGCAAAAGCGGTAGCTGATGCATCCAATGCCATGGTGCAGAAATGGGAAGAGCTGATGTGGAAATACCAGCAATCCCTACCCGGGACCAAGCCGGGGGAAAAATGGAAATTAATGGAAAGGATCTTTGAACTTCCTTCTCAATCCTGATGTTATTTTTTTGGTGCCATGAAGCCCATAGCTTCCCGGCAGTTCTCCAACCGGGAAACTGCATCAAGACAACGCCCCCACGCATTAATCAAAAAATTGATCAAAGCTTTCAATATCCGTCTTTAGATCTGAAAGCTGGGCCTGCTTATTGTCAGAACCTTTAAAGTTCCTTAGATCATTCTGAAAATCGGATAACCACACATGCAGGGCGTCATGATCTGGACCTTTCATGGTACATTCACTCACCAGTTTATTGGTTTGTTTTTCAAGGTTGGCAGATAACTGGTTGAGGCTTTCATTACTGCTTTTAGAATCAACGGTCGAAAGCATTTCACGCATTTCATTAATATTTGACCTTGTAGAAATATCAGTTTTCCATTTAGCTCCATTATTCAGGCTAAGACCCTCACCCGAATGTGCGGTTACTTCATGGGAAGCTGTTACTGCGGAACCGGGTGTATTAGCCGAATGTTCATCTCCTGCAGGGGAATCGTTTTCTTTTCCCTGGTCAATTACAGCGCCGTTACGGATCTCAACGTGGCTGACCTTTCCTCCAAGA
>JAEWIW010000252.1 GCA_023386855.1 Bacteroidota bacterium
GATGAAAGAATGGCGTAGGTAATTGGCTTTTAATATTAAGGCGTCTTTCAGATCCTCAGGTTTAAACAACTTATCAAACCCGGCTACCGCATATTGCTGGTAGTTTTGAAATTTAGCCCTGAAGCTAATGATCTGTTTAATGAGATCATCGCGGGTTTGTGCTGGAAATTCCTTTTTGCGTGGATCTTCCGCTGAGGCAGGAAGGTATAAGGATGGAATGGCATCATAGCTTCCATTATGATCAAAATCCTTTGCATACATAGTAACCGGCTCCTCTTTAGATGCACGGTAAAATGAATTCATTCCAAGGTTGCCTGCTACATAATCCATATCTCCATCCTGGTCAAAATCTCCGGCTACTATGGAAGTCCACCATCCAATTTTATCGGCAATCCCTGAACCCTGGGTTATATTTTCAAGTTTACCTTTGTTATTTTTCAGGAAACTCACTGGCATCCACTCCCCTGCAAGCACCAGGTCGGTCCATCCATCATTATCAAAATCTGTCCATAATGCATCGCATACCAATCCAATATTGTTTAAGACCGGGGCCACGCTAGCGGTAACATCTGTGAATTGAATCTTTCCGTTGTTGCTATCATTACGGTAAATAAAACTTGATACGGGTTTAGGATATTCACCGGGAATAACTCTTCCCCCAATAAAAAGATCAAGGTCACCATCACGGTCATAATCACTTGCACGAATGCATGATTTGCTGGTAAGGTTTACAGGTATTCCTTCTTTTAATTCATTGAAATTTCCTTTCCCATCATTGATATAAAACTTATCTGCATAGTCTTTTGAATTGGGTGGACTTTCATAACCTCCACTGGTGATATAAAGATCCTGGTCGCCATCTCCGTCAGCATCAAATAACAGCAACCCCAGGTCTTCATTTTGTTTTAACTCAATTTCCTTTGGATTAAGCAATGAATGTTGAAGAAATTTTCCATTGAGCTGTTGAAGGAAAACCTGCGCGCTATATCCTTTAGCGCCACCTGCAATTAAATCATCAAGTCCATCATTATTGATATCGCCTGCCGCAAGTGCAGGACCATATTCAGAAAATTTATGAGGAAGTAATTTTTGAATATTAAAGTCAACAAAATCCTGCTCCTGGTGAACATAATTTATGCCCAGGCTATCTGTCACTTCATGATAAATGGCATTTTGATTTACAAAGGGATTCCATTGAAATGTATCATTAGCTTCCGAATGCTTAAGGGTAAGGGTTTGATCGGTGTTGATATTTTTGATCACCTGCTTTTTAGCATCGGGCCAGATAATAACAAGAGAATCAATCTTTGAACTTCCGCCCAGACCGAAATGAGGATTCGATTGAACCGATGAAAGATAGCCCCTGTAAGGGTTCTGTTCATAAACCTGCTTAATGCCATTGTAATAAATGCTGATCCATGAACCGATCCCTGCCGGATTATTATTGATTCCAACCAGTTTAACATTGAGGTAATGAGATGAATCCTTTTGAATTTTATTGCTATTATTTTTTAATAAAAAAGCTTCATCATTGATGTTATTGATCACCATATCCAGGTCGCCATCATTATCAAGATCGGCATATGCGGCGCCATTCGAAAAGCTTGCAGTAGTAAATCCCCAGTTTTTACTTTCATCAGAAAAACTAAGATCGCCATTATTGCGAAAGGCATAATTATGAATCTTCACTTCAGGTATCTGGCTGAGTAATTGCTTTGAAGAAGCAACAGAAAATGCTTCATTCCTGAAAGTAATAAAATCATGATCGGTAACATCCTTGGGAAAGCCATTGGTAACTACAAGGTCGCGGTAACCATCATTATCAAAATCAGCAACCATCGGCGCCCAGCTCCAGTCAGTTTCTGCAATACCCGCAAAAAAACTGATATCACTGAATACAAACTCTGATGAATCACCTGCCCGGCCGGTCGGCCCCTGGTTTAGATGCAAGGTATTTCTTACATACTGGTATTGGTAATGGAAATAATCACTGTTCTGGTAGGTCTGGTAACTGTTTGCATTCAGCATCATTTTCTTACGGTAATTATCGCGTGGATTCATATCCAGTTCAATAATATCCATGAATCCATCATTATTGATATCGGCAATATCGCAACCCATGGCATTGGCAGCGGTATGCTTTAAATAAGAAGTGATCCTGTCGGTAAAAGTTCCATTCCTGTTATTGATATAAAGTATGTTGTTTGAAGTATAATCATTAGTGATATAGATATCTTTCCAACCATCCATATTGATATCAGTAATAGCAACATGATGACTATATCCTTCGATGGTTGTACCTGCTTCTTTGGATACATCTTTATACACACCATGTTTAAGTGATGCATCATAATCGTTGCGGTAAAGTCGACCGGTGCTGGGATGTTCACCCTTTAATAACCGTGGACGAAACCTGTTAGGGTAATCATCATCTAGTATCTGGTTTACTGCAATGAATACATCCAGGTCACCATCATTGTCATAATCAAAGAAGGAAGCCATGGTAGAATGAGTGGTATCGTTCAAACCATATTCACTTGCCATTTCTTTGAATACAGGTATCTTATCTTTTCCTGAAGGACCCTGGTTAACATATAGAAGATTCTGTCTTTTGATTGGATCCTTTAATATGGATGAACAAACATAAATATCCTGCAAACCATCAGAATTGATATCTACGATGGACACTCCCCTGTTCCAATGTCCATTGCCATCCACTCCTGCTTCACTGGTTATATCTTTAAATTTGAAATTGCCCTGGTTGAGATATAATTTATTGGAAACTTCATTGCCTGTGAAATAAATATCCTGCAAGCCATCGCCATTAAAATCACCAATGCCAACACCCCCTCCATTGTACACGTTCGACTGTTCAAGGATATTAATGGAATCCGTTTCCGGTATATTGTTATTGAAGCTTATACCTGAAGAAGAACCTGGAATTTTTTCAAATAGCGTATGATCAGAACAGGAAGACAATAGGGTAATGATGAGTAATATGGCTAATAGTCTCAGGGCAATCATTGAGTAGAGGTTGTGGATTCAATATACATAAAAAAAAGAGGCAGAGACCAGCTCCGCCTCTTTTATTAAAAGAGAATTCTAATAGTTAGGATTCTGTGACAGCACTGCTGCACCCTGTGTTGTACTAAGGTCGATCTGTGCCTGTGGAATCGGGAAATATTCGTTTTTACCTGCAGTGAATTTCGCACCTTTCAGGTAGAGACGTTTATTATTCATATTGGGATCAGTAACACCGCTAACATAGTTGAAATACTTGTTCAGCGTTTGCTCTGCAATACCCCAACGAACGAGGTCAAAGAAACGATGACCTTCCATTCCCAGTTCGATCTTTCTTTCAAAATAAATATCCTTCAATGCTTCTTCCTTGCTTGTCCATGGAGCAGTGTACAACCCAACTTTATAATTGGCAGCAGGAACCGCTCCATTCATTACCCAGCTGGCAGGTTTGGCAGCCCTTGCGCGAACCTCGTTTACGAGATCCTGGGCCCTGTCTAAATTACCCAGCTGGGCTTCTGCTTCCGCCAACATAAGGATAACATCGGCAAAACGGATGATGGTATAGTTATTAGCCGTAACACCACTGGTCCAGAAGGATTTATCAGTTAATAATCCTTGCTGTGATTTATAATAGGTATTTTTCTTGGCTGAGTAAGGACCTGAATAAGCCTGGTCACGAACCCATGATTTACCAGACACCACGCCCCAGTCAAGGAAGGGAATTCCACGGCGGCCTACAGTCCAGTCGAGACGTGGATCCAGTGTTCCTGTTTCAGGAGTGAAGGGATCGTCTTCTTCCAGGCCTTCATCATTTTTTACTTCATGTGCATTGTAATTATCCGGGTCAGGAAGGCCGGTAGTGGCATTCACCTGGAAGGAGTTCACCAGGTCCTGGGTAGGCTGGAAAAATCCGCAACATCCGCCAGGAGAACCACCAGAGAGGTAGGGGAAGTTCAATACTTCACCCCATCCACCATTTCCTGCATCAGGAGCTCCATCATTAACAGAATACTGGATAGCAAATACAGATTCCTTGCTGTTCTTGGTTTCGGCATTAAAGTTATCCTGGTACCTGTCGAGCAAGCCATATTTCTGTCCCTGTGCATTTACACCTGAGGTATAAGTCATGTCGAGGTAGTTCTTGGCCTCTGTCCACATTCCCTGGTAGAGATAAACTTTTCCAAGGTAAGCTGCGGCAGCCCATTTGTTAGCACGGCCCTTGGCATCCATTACGGCAGGAAGCAATGTATAAGCATCGATAAAATCCTGTGTAATATTAGGCCAGATATCCGTGTCGTTGGGAACGTTAAAATTCTCGGTGGTTTCATCTACCCACGGCACTTTGTTATACATCCTTTTCAATTCAAAATAATAGTGACCTCTCAGGAATTTGGCTTCACCCTGGATTCTTTTCTGGTCTTCTTCACCGATATCTGTGGCTTTACCCAGTAGCCGCAGCGTGGCATTTGCACGTGCTATACCTTCAAAACAAACACTCCATTTAATATCAAAATAAGGGTTGGTAGCATTATGCTCGAACCTTTCGATGGGGTTGATCGCTGGCTGGTCACCGGCATCGGATCCCTTATGGGCATCACCGCCGGCTACACTGCCATAAACCCAGTTGGATCCTGCGCTTTCCCAACCTCCAAGGGTAACATCCCCCCGCTGGGTTCCATCTAACAGGGAGTAAGCCCCGATCAGCATGGCTTCAACCCCCCGCTTATTGGCCAGGGTGGCTTCATCAAGTGATCCTAATGGCTTTCTCTCCAGGAAACTCTTGCTGCAGGAATAGGCCAAAACGCCCACTACCGCAAGTATCGTGAAAGAAAATATTAATTTTTTCATACTGACTGTGTTAGGTTACGATTAGAAATTAAGGTTTAGTCCAAGGAAATACTGCTTTACTGTTGGATATACGCCGGCATCAAATCCAAATCCGC
Source organism: Bacteroidota bacterium (assembly GCA_023386855.1). GTDB lineage: Bacteria > Bacteroidota > Bacteroidia > Chitinophagales > Chitinophagaceae > Flavitalea. The sequence goes on from JAEWIW010000252.1 coordinate 4,965, forward strand.
GGTCATCACCTCCAATTTCCGGATCAAGACCGGAATAGTTGGTCATGGTGAACAGGTTGGTCGCTTGTGCATAGATCCTTAAACGGTCAATCTTAATCCTATTGGTAAGGCTTGCAGGAAGAGTATAACCGATAGTAAGATTCTTCAACCTTACATATGATGCATCTTCCAGGAAATAAGAATTTGGAGCGTTGTTGTTACTGAAGTTTGAAATGTTCTCAGCAATAGGAACCTTGGCATTAGGCCTTGATGGCAACCATGAATTGTAAAGGGCATCCTTGCTCTTTCCACCCTGGAAGGATGGGTAAAAGTCGGTCCACCATTTTACATAGTTGATCGCATCCTTACCCTGTACGCCATAGAAGAAGGCGGAAAGGTCAAAATTGCTGTAAGAAAGATTCAAATTAAGACCAGCGGTGAAGTCGGGGTTTGGATCTCCGAAGAATACCCTGTCTGCTGGAGTGATCTCGCCATCTCCATCTGCATCAAGATACTGGAATC
>JAEWIW010000270.1 GCA_023386855.1 Bacteroidota bacterium
CACAGGACCTTTAACGCCACAGACCTTCTTTATTTTATTGAATGGATGCATGTTCATTATTCTTCACACCATACACTGGAAGAAGCATTCTTTCCCACCCCTGATCCATCCGCCGATGCAGTAGAAAAAGGCCTGGATCGCTTCTATGAATATTTTTTCTCACTGGATGATGCACCCGCGAGAACAAGAAAACATATTGCCGCTCCAATGCGGAATTCAAGCTGCAAACGATTGAATATGTTTTTGAGATGGATGGTAAGAACAGACGACCGTGGCGTTGACTTTGGCATCTGGAAAAATATTTCCCCAGCCCAATTAATCTGCCCTGTTGACCTGCATGTGGCAAGGGTGGCAAAAAAATTCGGCATGCTTCAGCGGAAGCAGGTCGACTGGCTGGCAGCGATTGAATTGACAACAGTGCTTCGGACACTGGATCCCCTTGATCCGGCCAAATATGATTTCGCGCTGTTTGGATTAGGTGTGCTGGAAAAATACTAGGCAGGCACATAAGTTGCTCCTACAATAAAAAAAATTCCGCCATGACACATCCATCCCTTGATCCTTCACTGGACCCTGAAGTACACAGGCGACTATCCATTTTATTTGAACTTGCACCAAGGCCCGATAAAGTGGATTTTATTAACCACCTTGCCCTTGAGATCAACCACCTTATTCTGACGGATTTTCCCGGCCTGGTGCAGAAGTTATACCGGTTGGATGTAGATGAAGACAGGCTTCGCAGCATGCTGAAACAATATGTGCATGATGATGCAGGTTACATCATTGCCCAACTGATCATTGAAAGAGAAACGCAAAAAGTAAAAGCTATGAATAAAAAATAAGATCACTGCCCGGCTTCCTGAGTGTGCTTATTTTTCTGGTACATCAGTTCCTTCACTTTTTCCTTGTCTTCCTTTTCACGATCAAGGTCGAACATAGTTCCAAATACCCTGTCCCAGATGGTCGTGCTTACCCCATAGCCCTTATGCTCATCTTTATAATGATGAAGATGATGATTTCTCCAAAGCGGTTTCATCCATTTAAAAGGAGGGTTCCAGGCATGGATGGCATAGTGCATGGATCCATACACCAGGTAACCCAGGATAAAGCCGGGAAGAAACATGAACACATAATCACCCATGATTAACCTGAAAATAAAGAACAGTGTTGTCGCTATCAGCAGGCTCGGAACCGGTGGCATAAAAAGCCTTTCGCGGTCGCGGGGATAGTGATGATGATTCCCATGCATGATATAAATAAATTTCTGCGCTCTTGGTGAATCAGCGATCATATGAAACAGGAAACGATGCATGATATATTCGAAGAAGGTCCAGAAGAACATGCCCGCAAGAAAAACCAATGTAATGGTCAATGCTGAAAATTTTTCGATGCTGATGGCGACATACATTGAACCCAGGATAATGGGAAGGTATATTCCCCAGATGATCGCAGGATGCGACCTGGTTAATATTTCAAGATATCTATTTTGAAATAACTGTGCACTTCCCTTATTATGTATCTTCTCAAATTTCATATGCTTCAGAATTTCAATAATAATAAGATCAAGTTACATTAATTTCATAAAAAATCCTGAATGAAACTTGTTACTTACCTGCATGAAGGCCATGAGCAACTGGCAGTATTTATCGATGGCCTTCTGTACAATATGGATTACCTGCATCCTGAACTTCCCAATACAATGAACATGTTCCTTCAATATTGGGATGACTATTATCCCATAGCGCTTTCGGGAGAACAGATGATCAGGGAAGGCCGTACTATTTCCAACAAAGCTATTCCAGCCGATGATGTTCAAATGCTTGCCCCCTTACCTTTTCCTTCATCCTGCAGGGATGGTTATGCATTCAGGCAACACGTGGAAACAGCAAGACGAAACAGGAATGCGGATATGATACCACAATTCGACCAGTTCCCGGTATTTTATTTTACCAATCATCATGGAATACAGGGGCCAGGAAATGTTTATTGTATGCCTGACCATTTTCACCAGCTTGACTTTGAACTCGAAGCCGCCATTGTTATAAGCCGTGTGGGAAGAAATATTCGTGCCGAAGATGCAGATGAATATATTGCCGGCCTGATGATCATGAATGATTTTAGTGCGCGCCAGTTGCAGATGGAAGAAATGATGTTGAATCTCGGGCCTGCAAAGGGTAAGGATTTTGCCACTGCGACCGGACCATGGCTGGTAACATTGGATGAACTGGAACAATTTGCGGTACCGGCAAAAGAAGGTCATAACGGCAAAAGCTGGAACCTTCCCATGTATTGCCGCATCAATGGCCAGCAGGTAAGCGAGGGCAATCTTTCTGATATGGACTGGACCTTCGCTGAATTGATAGAACGCGCATCCTATGGATGTAATCTATATCCCGGCGATATAATCGGTAGCGGAACTGTTGGGACTGGATGTTTTCTTGAACTGAATGGAACAGGGAAAAGAAACGATCCCTCTTACGAGCCACAATGGTTAAAGGCCGGTGATGAAGTGGAACTTGAAATTAGAGGATTGGGCACACTGCTGAATACTATTGCGGAAGAAGAAGACCAGTTCTCCTTGCTGGATCGTAAAAAAAATATATCCTGACCCGTTTAAACCGGGTGGAATTAAATACTGATTATGTTCCTTGATTTTTCTACCATAAAACCAGTGTTGCGGCAGAATTACCTCCAGCATGCCATTGCACCAAGGCCAATATGTTTTGCCAGTACAATCGACAAAGAGGGAAATGTAAATCTTAGTCCCTTTAGTTTTTTCAATATGTTTTCTACCAACCCTGCCATCGTGGTGTTTTCACCTTCGAGCAGGGTAAGGGACAATACCCCAAAGCATACACTTGAAAACGTATTGCAGGTTCCCGAAGTAGTGATCAATATCGTAGATTATGATATTGTTCAACAGGCGAGTCTTGCCAGTACAGAATATGCAAAAGGGGTGAATGAATTTATCAAGGCCGGTTTAACACCAGAACCATCCCGCCATGTACAACCGCCTATGGTGAAAGAAAGTAAGGTGAAGATGGAATGTAAAGTGCTTGAAGTAAAATCACTGGGCAATGAAGGTGGCGCAGGGAACCTGGTCATCTGCGAAGTGCTTTACATGCATATCGATGATAGCATCCTGGACGATGATGGAATGATCAACCAACAGAAACTGCATCATGTTGCACGTTTAGGTGGCAACTGGTATTGCAGGGTTGATCCATCAAATCTTTTCATTGTTCCCAAACCCAACAGGGATATCGGCATTGGGATCGATGCATTACCTGGGGGAATAAGAAGCAGCAGGGTATTGACGGGCAATGACCTTGGCATGTTGGCCAATGTAAAAGAACTACCTTCTATAGATCCTGCTTTTGATAACGAAGACCTAAAGAAGATAGTTCAGTATTATGCACTCAACCCGGAAGATATGGAAAGAGAGGTTCACTTGCTTGCCAGGCGGATGCTGGAACAGCACCGGGTTCATGATGCCTGGCAGGTATTGTTAAGTGTTTAACCCAGGCTTCCGAATACTTTTTTCAGGATCTCAGTTGTTCTTGCTGCAGGATTAGCCCTGATATTAGCCTCCTCCTGTTCGATCTGGTCGAATAATGCATCAGTGGCTTTGTTTACCACATATGCAGTAAGATCGGGATTCAGTTTCTTGAATGTGGTGGGCAGCTTATTGTACATGTTCACCATATCAGAATAATAACGTGTTGCCTGCAGCCTGTCGAGCGATTGCTGGATGGAAGGCCTGAAGGCTTCAACCAGCTGGGCCCTGGTTTTTTGCCTGAAATAATCTGTTGCTGCACTATTGCTTCCTTTTACAATGTTGAGCGCATCCTGTATAGTCATCTGCTTAATGGCATCGACAAAAATGGGTTTGGCATAACCTACGGCATCTTCCGCTGCGCGGTTGATCTGCAGGATAGCTTTATCCACCTGGCTACCCAGGCCAATATCACGAAGGGTTCCTTCGATCTTGGCTGCATCGGGAGGTAATAAAAGTTTGTAGGCATTATTGCCAAAGAAACCGTTCTCCCTACCCAGGTTGGTAATAGCTGAAGCGATGCCATTTGACAAAGCCTGGCGGATACCGGTTGCGGCTTCACCTTCAGTTACGGGAGCATTATAAACACTGGGGAGGTTGGAAAGTGTATCACAGGATACAAGCGTTGTTCCGATCACGGTGGAACCTAACGCAAGGGACAGGACTAATTTTCTGATCATTTCTATGGTTTTTGTTTTTGAGGCAAAATTGCTGCCAAAGGATATTTCAAACGAAGATAGGGCGTTAAAGATTTGTTTTGAATGAGCAGGGGCAGGATTTACCTTTGCTGCACTTTTAAACAGTGCATATGAGTACAGCGCATCTTTCGGAACAGGAATTAATTCGTCGCGATAAACTTCAGCAATTAAAGGCAGAGGGTATTGATCCCTACCCTGCACCTTTATTTACCGTTAATACCAATGCTGCCTTTATCAAGGCTAATTATAAAGGTGAAGAGAACAAGGATGATTTTAAGGAAGTGATCCTTGCCGGAAGGATCATGAGTATCCGTGATATGGGCAAGGCCAGCTTTGCCGTTATACAGGATAGCAGCAGCAAGATCCAGATCTATGTAAGGA
>JAEWIW010000274.1 GCA_023386855.1 Bacteroidota bacterium
CTTTTCCCGCGACAGCTCCAGGGTGGGTGCATCACTTAGTTTTGACGGCAAAGTCAACGGAAATGAATGGACCCATTCAGGCCTGAGTTCCAAAGGCGATCCTATCCATGAAATCTGGACAAGGGAATCGCCCATGGACAATTAATTATGATCAGGGTTGAAAGCTGATAAAGATGCTGATATTGTGAGGTGCAGGCTCGTCGCCACCGAAATAAGGGTATAATTCATACCCGTTGAAAGCAGGTTCGGCGCAGGCCCTTTCCATCCTCACAATATTTTTATTCAGTTGAAAAACATACTGGTTACTGTCGACCGACAGGTTAAATTTATTTACCTCGCCAATGTTGACGGTTCCTACCAGTTTGTTTTTCCGGGTGCTGTTAACATAGCAGTAAGCCAGGATATCAATTGAACTGCCGTTCCAGCGCCATCCAAAGCGGGCGCTATTATCCTGGTGATGGGTGCCGCAATCGGCGAAGCCATACAGTTTATTGATGTCCAGCTGGTTCGATTTTTCTGCCGTCTGGTAGATGGCGGAACTGTCAAAAATCACATTGAAAGCGGCGGATTTGCCATTGTACTTGGGGTAGCTGTTCTTTTCACAATAATTTTGGCCAGCCATAATGCGGAATTCATGGTAACCGGCATAGGGGCCAGAATTCATCATGGATAATTCCTGGTGGTTCTTGGTACAGGCAACAAGGGAAAGGATCAGTGCTCCCAGCACACACATAGTCGTTCTCATCGGTATAGGATTATTTAGGGAAAATCCATGGTATAACGGGCGGTGAATTTCAATAGTATAAAAGGCCATATAGGTTTATACTTAATTGAATAAAAAAGGATTTTGTTACCTTGCGAGCATGCAGCAATATCATGACCTACTCAAGCATATCCTGGAAAATGGTACTGTTAAATCCGATCGCACTGGCACGGGTACAATCAGTTGCTTTGGCTATCAAATGAGGTTTGATCTACAGAAGGGATTTCCGTTGGTTACCACCAAGAAACTACATCTACGAAGTATAATTTACGAATTGTTATGGTTTCTTCATGGTGATACGAACATTAAATATTTGAAAGAACATGGTGTGAGTATCTGGGATGAATGGGCCAATGAAAATGGTGATCTAGGGCCTGTGTATGGAAAACAGTGGAGGAGATGGGAAGGTAAGGATGGAAATATCTATGACCAGGTCAGTGAAGTATTAAAGCAGATCCAGACCAATCCCGATAGCCGGAGGATGATCATCAGTGCATGGAATGTTGCAGAGTTGCCCGAGATGGCGCTGATGCCCTGTCATGCGCTCTTCCAGTTTTATGTTGCCGATGGAAAGTTAAGCTGCCAGTTGTACCAGCGAAGCGCTGATGCTTTCCTGGGTGTTCCATTCAATATTGCCTCTTATGCATTGCTGACCCTGATGATGGCACAGGTTTGTGGACTTCAGCCTGGTGAATTCGTACACAGCTTTGGTGATGTACATCTTTACAGCAATCATATTGAGCAGGCAAAACTGCAACTGAGCAGGGAACCCTTTCCCTTGCCTGCGATGAAACTGAATCCTGGAGTTAAGGATCTTTTTGCTTTCAGCTTTGAGGATTTTACGTTGGAAAACTACCAGTTTCACCCGGCCATTAAAGCACCGGTAGCCGTTTAAACAAAGTACATGGAGAATAGGATCTGTATTAGCCTTGTTGTTGCCGTTTCAGAAAACAATGTGATTGGAAAAGATAACCAGCTGCTCTGGCATCTTCCCAATGATCTCAAATTTTTCAAGAACACTACATGGGGTATGCCGGTGATCATGGGAAGAAAAACCTTTGATTCGATGGGCAAGCCGTTGGTGGGAAGAACCAATATTGTGATCACCCGCCAGGATGACTGGACAGCAGAAGGGGTGATGGCCTGTTCTTCACTGGAAGAAGCCATGAAGGCAGCTGCTGCAACAGATGCTAAAGAAGCCTTTGTGATTGGAGGTGGACAGATTTACAAGCAATCTATTGGAATAGCCGACCGTATTTATTTAACCCGTGTACATACCAATATTGGTGGTGATACATTTTTCCCTGAAGTGGATACCAACTTATTTGAACTTGTGTCTTCTCTTCCTTTTAGGCAAGATGAAAAGCATGCCTATGCCTACACATTTGAAGTGTGGGCCAGAAAATAATACCCTGTGATAAATATTGCGATCAAATACCTCAAGTACTATAGCCGTTCTTTAAATGGAAAAGGGCATGGCATACATTCTCCATTTGTTTTTGATTTTGTGACGAATGTACTCAACGATAAAAGAAGATATTATTCCTATGTAGCGGTTGAGCACCTGCGTAAGAATCTTCTCCAAAGAAAAGAGATCATAGAAGTGGAAGATCTTGGTGCAGGATCGGTGCTCAGTGTATCCAACAAAAGAACAATAGGAGAGATCTGCCGTAATACATCAAAATCAGCAAAGTTTGGCCAGCTATTGTTTCGATGCAGCCAGTACTTCAAGCCTTCAAACATTGTTGAACTCGGCACTTCGCTGGGTATATCCACAGCATACCTTTCCCTTGGTAACCTGAACGCAAGGGTGATCACCTGTGAAGGAAGTGCTGCAGTGGCCAATGTTGCAAGGCAGAATTTCGAAGACCTGGGCTTCAGTAATATCGAGATCAGGAAGGGAAATTTTGACCAGACCCTTCCTGTCATTATTAAGGAAATTTCACGCATTGATATGGCCTTTATTGATGGGAACCATCGTGAAGAACCCACGCTAAGATATTTCCACTGGCTTCTTCCTTCACTGCACGAAGGATCGGTACTGATCTTTGATGATATTCACTGGAGCGAGGAAATGGAGTCGGCATGGAACAGTATCAAAGAGCATCCATCAGTAAAAGCAACTATTGATCTTTTCTTTATAGGTATCGTTTTTTTTCGTGATGATTTTAAAGTGAAACAACATTTCGAGATAAGGTTCTGATAACAAAGTAATTTTTTTCATGCTACCACCTGGAACGTATGAAATAATTCACATTGTTTGGCAAAGGCCAGGTGAACTGGTATCAATCTCTAAAGTAAATATTGAAAGAAAACACTTATGATCATTATCAGTTAAGCGGATAGTTGATTTTTTCTTACTTTGCCACGGATTGTAAAAAGCGTCATATGAAGATTGGGATATTAAAGGAACCAGCATTCGAGTCGAGGGTATCTCTGTTGCCCGAATCAGTAGCCGCTCTTCGTAAGAAAGGCATTGAAGTGCTGTTTGAAAATGGATGTGGTGAAAAAGCATTTGCCGTGGATGAAGACTATGAACAGGCAGGTGCGGTTAGGCATGACCGTGAGACGGTGATTGCGGATGCCGATATTCTTCTTACCATTCATTATCCTTCTCTTACCAGTATTTCTCCCGGCAAAATTTTAATTGGAGTTTTTCAACCCTTATACAATACCGGTTTTGTACGTGAAGCCGCACAAAAAGGCATCACCGTTTTCAGCCTCGACATGTTACCCAGGACCACCCGTGCACAAAGTATGGATGTGTTAAGTTCCCAGGCCAATATTGCAGGTTATAAGGCAGTGTTGCTGGGCGCTGAAAGGTACAGTCGGTATTTTCCCATGTTCATGACCGCAGCGGGAAGTATTCCCCCGGCAAAGATCCTGATACTTGGCGCCGGTGTTGCCGGGCTGCAGGCGATTGCTACTGCTAGAAGACTGGGTGCAGTGGTTGAAGTATTTGATACCAGGCCTGCTGTTAAGGAAGAAGTAATGAGCCTTGGGGCAAAGTTTGTTGAAGTGGAAGGTGCTGCCGATGCATCGAAAGCTGGTGGCTACGCGGTGCAGCAATCAGAAGAGTTTCTTCAAAAACAAAAAGCAAGGATCGCTGAAAGTGTTCATCGTTCCGATATCGTGATCACCACCGCGCAGATACCGGGAATGAAAGCACCAATACTGGTAACAAAGGATATGATAGCAGGCATGCGTAAAGGATCGATCATCATTGATCTTGCAGCAGCTACAGGAGGTAATACTGACCTCACTGAAAATGGAAAAGACGTGGTATTCCAGGGAGTGACCATCATTGGTAATTCTGCACTCGCTTCCTCCATGCCTTCCGATGCATCGAAACTTTATGGTAAGAATGTGCTCAACTTCCTTGCACTTATTACCAGTAAGGAAGCTGCTATCAATTTAAATTTTGAGGATGACCTGGTAAAAGGTTCATGTATTGTACATGCAGGGGAGATCACGCATGATCGCGTTAAATCACTGGTTCCTGCTCCTGTCATTCCATCCTGATAACAATATCATTTAAACATAACCGAATGGATAATATTTTGAACTGGATCGCACTGCATGAAGAAATGATCTATATCGTAGTGCTGATGATCTTCCTGGGTATTGAAGTGATCGGGCGTGTACCCAGTGTATTACATACCCCCCTGATGAGTGGGGCCAATGCCATTCATGGTGTGGTAATCATAGGCGCCATCATCGTAATGGGAAAGGCTGAAGCAGATAATTACCTTGCCCTTACACTTGGATTTCTTGCGGTAGTACTTGGTACGCTTAACGTGGTGGGAGGATTCGTTGTTACCGACAGGATGCTGGAAATGTTCAGGAAGAAAAAATAGAAGCCCGGATAAAAAAATAATACAATGGCGATCAGTTTACTTACCCTTATTTATATCATTGCTTCCATCACTTTTATAGTGGGGTTGAAAATGTTGTCGAACCCAGCCAATGCAAGAAAAGGAAACCTTATTGCAGCAGCAGGTATGACACTCGCGATCTTCGGTACCTTCTTTTTATACAATGAAGGTGGTGAAAGACTACATAATTATGGATGGATATTCACAGGTCTTGTAATCGGTGGCATCGTTGGAACCCTTGCGGCGCGCAAGGTGAAGATGACCGCCATGCCGGAGATCGTAAGCCTTTTCAATGGTATGGGTGGTGCCTGAGCCGCGCTGATCTCCATAGTGGAATTCAACCACCTGCTTTATCATCCAACCGGTGCAAGCCAGGTAGTGATTGAACAGGGAGTTGGCCAGGAAATGGGTGTGATGGGTATCGCTTATTCTGCCGGTCATCTCCTGATCATATTACTTGGACTGATCATTGGAACCGTTTCCTTCGCAGGTTCTGTGATCGCATGGGGAAAGTTAAATGGCCGTATTAAAGATTATTCTTTCAAAGGACAGCATATCGTGAACCTGGGCGTCCTGTTTCTTGTGGTGTTATTAAGTGCCTATATGCTGGTATCACTGCCAAATGCTGTAAATGCAAGTTTCAGTTTAGACAGGATGCAGTTTGATATCAGTCCTGCTTCCTGGGTCGCTCCTTTATTCTACCTGATCTTTATGTTGTCAGTAATATACGGGGTATTTTTTGTAATGCCGATTGGTGGTGCTGATATGCCCGTAGTGATATCCTTACTGAATTCCTTTACCGGTGTTGCAGCAGCCTGTGGTGGATTTTTATATAACAATAAAGTGATGCTTACAGGTGGTATCCTTGTGGGTGCTGCAGGTACATTGCTGACCATACTGATGTGTAAGGCCATGAACCGTTCGTTAAAGAATGTATTGATTGGTTCATTTGGTGCAAAGGCAACAGCATCGGGAGAAAAGAAAGAACAGGGCGCTTATAAGGAAGTAACCCTGGGTGATGCGGCTGTGGTGCTGGCTTACGCCAACAAAGTAATGATCGTACCGGGTTATGGACTGGCAGTAGCACAGGCACAGCATGCCTGCCATGAACTGGAGAAATTACTTACCGAAAAAGGTATCGATGTAAAATATGCGATACATCCTGTTGCAGGAAGAATGCCTGGTCATATGAACGTATTACTTGCAGAAGCAGATGTCAGCTACGACAAGCTGCTTGAAATGGAAGATGCCAATGAAGAATTTTCCACAACAGACGTGGTGCTGGTGCTTGGTGCCAATGACGTGGTAAACCCCGCTGCAAAGAATGATCCTGCATCACCCATTTATGGAATGCCGATCCTTGATGTTGAAAAGGCAAAAATGGTGATCGTCAATAAAAGAAGTATGAAACCAGGATATGCGGGTATTGAAAACGACCTGTTCTTCCAACCTAAAACATCCATGCTTTTCGGCGATGCCAAAAAAGTATTACAGGATCTTATTGCAGCAGTTAAGGAAAGCTGATTGCAGCAGGCAAGCAATCTATTGGTGCTAAATTATTGTAAGCGTTAAGGAAAGCTGATTAAGGAACTTATTTTTTTGCAGCAGCCCTGGAAAGCCTGTCGTTGATGGCTTTGCCGATACCTTTTTCCGGAACTTTTTCAACCACTATCAGCTCGAGTTGCATGGCATCGAGATGGTGTAGGGT
>JAEWIW010000281.1 GCA_023386855.1 Bacteroidota bacterium
AGGCAGCCAATGAAGAAGAATGCAGGAGGCGTTTCCATCATCGATATCAATACTGATGCATTGCAATATGGAATTACCGGATGGAAAAATAAGGATGTTGAAGTCATGCTGAAAGATTTTGGATTGCCGGTCGACAGTAACCTAAGCGTGGTGGTGGTAGAAATGCTTCCAACATATGATCGGTTCTATGGTAGGTCGGGCCATATAAGAGGTAACGATAATTTCCGTGTTGCCCGAACACCGGTTACGCCCGGGGTAATAGATATTGTTGAAGAAGGCATGTCGGTCAATCATTTCAGGAATCTTGTTGGTGAAGTCAGTGGTTCAGCGATCGAGATCCAGCAAAAACTTGAAGCGGAGTTGCAACTGAAAATGGAAGAAGGGTTCATCAACCAGGCCGAGAAAGAAGAACGTGTAAGGCCATTAACAGAGCAATTGGGATCACAAAGGATTTTAAGGACCAGCACATTGGTAAAGGTTCCGGAGATATGCTGTATTGAATCATAAGCATTATATAACTTTTAAAATAATAAGGAATGAAATTGATTTTTTCTGTTTTCTCGTTGGGTCTTTTATTATTAATGAGTGGATGTAAAAAGTATGATACTGAAGAAAAGGCGCACTGCCGTATTGCGAAAGTGTATACAAACTATCCTGATGTTGCTACATTTTATTATACGGCCTGGGGAGCGCCGAGTTCGATAATGGTCTCCGCGGAAGGAACCGGTAATCCCAGTTATTTTTTTCAATACGATAAAGATAGGCGGCTGGTAGGATTTATTGCAGGATTTGCTAGGGAAGATGATACGCTGTACCATGAATATTCAAAATACGGGTATGAAAATAATATAATAGTAAGAGATACCATTTTTGTCGAGGGACATACACAGGATCCTCATGATAACGGCAGTCCATATTGGCTTGGCAGTTACAAATATGATAAATGGGGAAGGGTCATCAATTACCACAGTGAAGTAAAATACGAAGATGATACCTTTGTTAATGATGAAGATTATGATTACAGTAATGAAGATCCAAGGGCGCCTAATACCAGTATTATGGGAACCCATAAATATCTTATGTTCGTTTCAAGGGATTACCACAAAACAAATGTTGCAGAGGCATACAATGAATATGGATATCCTACTGATTTTGGATCAAAGGGCTATTTTTTTAAACTGGCCAATTTTAGAAAAATAGAATACGATTGTAATGTTAGGGACCATTGGCATTAAGATTAGTAAGTCCAGACACATTAGAATTTGATTAGAAGCTCCTTGACTGGAGCTTTTTTTATGGCTGTTTCATACTTGAATGCTTCGCCTGTCAATTTTTTAATGAATGTCCCTCATATCTGCTTAACTTCAGGGAATAAACCCTTAAACTTTTTAGCGCGAGAATGCGAGTGACCTTTAAAGCGAAAAAATAACCAGCGACCTGTACCAATGAACGATAGTAAATTGAACTTTCCAGGAAATCATAATAAGCCCTGGGAGAGAGTAGATTATGAACTTTTCATGCAGGCGCCAGTGGCGATCTGCATCGTTAAGTGCGATGATGATTATATAGTAGAACTTGCCAATGAAGGCATGCTGGAAATACTGGGAAGAACTCCTGATATTGTAGGAAAACCTATTATAGAGTCGCTTCCTGAAGCTAAACTCCAGGGTTTGATGGATATTCTTGATAAAGTAAAAAATTCAAGAAAACCTTTTTCCATCAATACTTTTCCTGCAACACTGCTGATCAATGGAGAAAGAGAACAACGTTATTTTGACCTTGTTTTCAAACCTTATTTCCAGGATCCTGATAACCATTCAGTATGCAGTATATTTTGTGTTGCACATAATGTAACTGAACAGGTTAATGCACTGAACCGCCTTTCTGAAAGTGAATTTCGTTACCGGCGATTGATTGAAGATTCATCTGTAGCAACGGCATTGTACCTTGGTCCCAGGAATATAATTCAATATGCCAACGGGCTTATGCTCGCTTACTGGAACCGTGATGCCTCTGTTATCGGAAAACCTTTCAGGGAAGCTCTTCCCGAGCTGGAAGATCAGCCATTTCCGTCCCTGCTGGAGGAAGTATTCAGAACAGGTAATACTTATGACGGCAAAAATGAAGAAGCGAAGATCCTTTTCGATGGCAAACTTGAATCCTTTTATTTTAATTATACATTCAAAGCACTGTACGACAGGGCAGGAAATATTTATGGCATCCATCATACGGCTGTTGATGTTACAAACGAAGTGCATGCGAAAAAGAAATTAGAGGAAGAAAAAGAACGGACCAATCTTGCTATTGCTGTAGGTGAACTAGGTGTTTTTGACCTTGATCTTATAAAAAGAACTATCCAGGCCGATGATCGATTTAAAATGATATTCGGCATTGAGGAGGATTGGTCATTAGATAAATACCTCTCTTTAATTCACCCGGATGATTTTAATGAAAAAGCAGAGATCCGGTGGGGAATTGGTAATGAAGGTATCCTGGAACATGAGCTAAGAATTATTCTTAAAAATGGGCAATTGAAATGGGTAAGATTCCGAGGACATTATTACGGGGATGACGCAGGAACCACTTCGCGTTTATTCGGCGTGATCCAGGATATCACCAAGCAAAAAGAGTTTGAACAGGAGTTGGCCAAAATGGTGAATGAAAGAACAGAGGAACTTGAAAACAAGAACAGGGAATTACAAAGGTCTAACCAGAACCTGGAGGAATTTGCACATGTAGCCTCCCATGACCTTAAACAACCTATACGCAAAATCCAGTTTTTTAGCGAGCGATTGAAAGATCAACTGAGAGATAGATTGACAGCGGAAGAAATGGGACTGTTTAACAGGATAGAAGTGGCAGGACAAAGAATGGGCCTGTTGATAGATGACCTTTTATTGTACTCGCATGTGAGCCAGCGTCCACCAGAAAAAGAAGAAATTGACCTGAATGAAAAAGTAAGCAAGGTATTGGAAGATCTTGAAGTGGAGATCCAGCAGAAGAACGCAGTGGTAACAGTGGATAAACTTCCTACCATCCATGGCTATCGTCGCCAGGATCAACAGCTTTTTCAAAACCTGGTCAGCAATGCATTAAAATACCAACGGCCTGGTGTTGCTCCCGAAATACATATCAGCTCTGCTGTTGTTGATGGAAATATCCCGGAATTGAATCAATCCTTGGATACCGCTGCTGAACGTTATTATAAAATTGATATCAGTGATAATGGTATTGGCTTCGATCCTGAACAATCAGAAAAGATATTTAAACTGTTTCACCGGCTTCATGGAAATGCTGAATATGGGGGAACAGGGGTAGGATTATCGATCGCACAAAAAGTAGCCGAAAACCATGGCGGAAAAATTATAGCAAGCAGTGAAGAAGGAAATGGAGCCACTTTCAGTGTTTTTCTTCCTGCCTGACCCTACCCCGTGGCACGGGGGCGTGCCACGCCCCCGTGC
>JAEWIW010000394.1 GCA_023386855.1 Bacteroidota bacterium
CTCCTGCACATGGACCAAAGATGGCTGATAGTTGCGGTATCACTCCAGATGCAAGGATGTTCCGTTCAAAGATCTCTGCATAACCGGCAAGGCTCTGAACGCCTTCCTGGATGCGGGCTCCGCCAGAATCATTAATGCCAATTACGGGCGCGCCCATCTTCATGGCCTGGTCCATAACCTTGCAGATCTTTTTGGCAAACATCTCGCTTAATGAACCTCCGAATACAGTGAAGTCCTGCGAGAATACATAAACCAGTCTTCCATCAATTGTTCCAAAACCGGTGATCACTCCATCACTGAGGTATTTTTCGTTCTCAATGCCAAAGTCGCGGCATCGGTGTGCAACGAACATATCGTATTCTTCAAAACTGCCTTCATCAAGCAGCAGTTCAATTCTTTCTCTCGCGGTGAGTTTTCCTTTTTTATGCTGGGCTTCAATCCTTTTTTGACCTCCGCCCAACTTTGCCACTTCTCTTTTATCGAGTAGCTGCTGGATCTTTTGTTCTTCTATCATATAGCATTTGTTAGATGTTGAAAAAAAAAGGCATCAGTAGCTACCCTGATACCTTGCACGGAATTTTATGGTTAGAATAATTTTCTTTGAATACAGATTGGAATCTTCTATGGCAACATTGCACTTCATTTGTTATTAATTTTGAGACGTAACCTGAAGTGTAGTTGTAAATGAGAAGGATCGAAATTGATCGTATAAACTTAATCCCGATATATTCTTTAAACCACTGACATTTATCATGTATTGAATAAACTTTTATCATAGATGGGAATTCAGTTCAGGAAACAAAGACATTCAATTGAGGAATATGCGAAAGGCATTATGCAGGGCGACAGGATAATGCTGAGTAAAGCGATCACTTTGGTAGAAAGTAAACTTCACACCGATAATGAACTTGCAGAACTGTTGCTTGAAAAACTTCTTCCGCATACTTCAAACACTTTAAGGATCGGTGTTACAGGCGTTCCTGGAGCGGGTAAAAGCACCTTCATTGAAGCTTTTGGAAAATTTCTTACTGCCCGGTCGAAGAAAGTTGCAGTGCTGACCATTGATCCTTCCAGTCAAAAAACAAAGGGAAGTATCCTGGGTGATAAAACCAGGATGGAAGAACTTTCGAACGATCCCATGGCATTTGTAAGGCCTTCTGCATCGGGTGATCAGCAGGGCGGTGTGCATTCAAGAACCCGTGAAGCAATGCTGCTTTGCGAAGCTGCAGGCTTTGATGTGATCATTATTGAAACCGTAGGGGTAGGGCAGAATGAGACCAGTGTAAAAGGACTTGTTGATTTCTTTTTGTTACTGATGATCGCAGGTGCAGGGGATGAATTGCAGGGAATTAAAAGAGGTATAATGGAAATGGCCGACGCGATCCTGATCAATAAGGCTGATGGAGACAATATAATTAAAAGTGAACAGGCCAGGCGCCAGTACCAGAATTCTCTCCAACTTTTTCCCCCAAATGAAAACGGGTGGAAACCCGCAGTGCTTACCTGTTCTTCCATTGATCATACCGGGTTGGAACAGGTATATAATATGATCGTTGAATTTGAAAAAGTTAACAGGCTGAACGGGTCATTCATGTTGAACAGGCAACAACAGAATATACAATGGATGCATGATGTTATAACTTACCAGCTCAGGAATAATTTCTATGATCATAATGATGTAAGGGAAATGTTACCCGGGATTGAAAATAGCGTAGAACAGGGCTCACTACCTGCCATAACCGCAGCTAAGAAATTAATGGAGTTGTTTAAGAAATAAGATACCACTCAATCAAAAAGAAAAAGTGCCAGGGAATTACCCTCTGGCACTTTTATTTTATTCGGTCCCGGCCGACCGGAAACCCGGTCCAATTCGAAGTTGTCCTTGGCCGTACCACGGACCTGCGGCCCTTGGGACGGCCGACCGGAAACCCGGTCCCTGTTTTTTAACTAATCACTAATCACTAATCACTAGTCACTAGAACCCTTTCTTCTCCTGTGCTTTCTGCATAGGGTTGATGCCTCTTGACTGGCCTCTTACCTGCTGCTTCATTTTGAAAGTGGTGAATCTTGATGGCTCCGCAATGCTTCCCCAGGTATTATTGCTTTCGTTGATGTCTGCAATCTCACGCATAGGATCAAGCTGGATGGATTTCACTTCCTTATCCTTCATGAACACTTTGGTTACCTTCTTTTCATTATGTCTCCAGATCTGTGCAGGAATCCTGTCCACTTCCTTGGTTCCATCAGTGAAAGTCCATTCAACGATGATTGGCATAACCAGTTCTCCCTTGTTGCTTACAGTAAGTTCATAGAAATGCTTTCCTGCAACTTTCTGCTTGGTTGCTTCATCAAGAGGTTCGATATATGCCGGCATGGGAACATCAAATTTTGATGAATCATAAGGCTCCAGTCCTCTTGCATATCTCCAGTAGAAATCCCTCAGGGTGGTATCTACATCGGTCTGGAAATGAATATTCTTGTCTTCCCTGTTACGGATCTTTGAAATATCATCATATGTAGGAACCTGCGGACGATCAAGCCTCCTGGATACCACTGTATCTTTGGTACCTGAAGTAGGAACCGCAGTTACATCTGCACGGAAATATTTAACCGTATCGATGGCCTGGTCTGCAACATCAATGCTGTAGAACCATCCTCTCCAGAACCAGTCAAGGTCTTCACCACTTGCATCTTCAATAGTCCGGAAAAGATCAGCAGGAGTGGGGTGTTTGAAAGCCCATCTTCTTGCATATTCTTTAAAGGAATAATCAAACAGCTCACGGCCCATGATGGTTTCCCTCAGGATATTCAAACCTGTTGCTGGCTTGGAATAAGCATTAGGTCCAAAACCGATGATGTTCTCAGAGTTGGTCATGATCGGCTCAAGCTGATCCTTGGGCAGTTTCATGTAATCAGTGATCGCAAAAGCGGGTCCGCGACGTGAAGGGAATTTGTTATCCCATAATTCTTCCGTCAGGTATTCAACAAAAGTATTCAGTCCTTCATCCATCCATGTCCACTGGCGCTCATCACTGTTGATGATCATGGGGAAGAAGTTATGTCCTACTTCATGTATGATCACACCCAGCATTCCATACTTGGTAGATTCTGTGTAAGTGCCATCCTTTTCCGTGCGTCCATAGTTAAAACAGATCATCGGGTATTCCATTCCATTAGCTGCTTCAACACTCTGTGCTACAGGGTAAGGATAAGGAATGGTGAACTTTGAATAGGTTTTGATGGTATGCGCTACTGCCTTGGTAGAATAAGGACGGTATAAACCGTATGCTTCCTTACCATAGAAACTCATACACATTACTTTCTTTCCTTCCACGTTCACCGGCATGGCATCCCATACAAATTTGCGTGAAGAGGTCCATGCAAAGTCACGAACATTATCTGCTTTATAGATCCAGGTTTTCTTCGCGGTGCTCTTCTTTGCTTCAGCAGCTTTTGCTTCTGCAAGCGTAACGATCTCTACAGGCTCTTTTGAAGTCTGTGCCTTGTTCCAGCGTGCCATCTGCGCAGCACTCAGGTTCTGGGCATAGTTCAAACACTCACCTGTTGAACCTACTACATGGTCAGCAGGAACAGTCATCTGTACTTTGAAGTTTCCGAAAGTAAGCGCGAATTCACCACGTCCTGTGAACTGGTGGTTCTGCCATCCCTGGAAATCACTGTACACGCAAAGGCGTGGATACCACTGCGACATAGTGAAAAGATAGTTGCCATCTTCTTCAAAATACTCGTAACCGCCACGGCCACCATAGGTCATACGATCAGCGATCTTGTAATTCCAGTCGAGCTTCACCACGTATTTCTGACCGGGCTTCAGTGTCATCGGAAGGTCCACACGCATCATGGTTTTGTTGATGGTGTACTTCAAAGCCTTACCGGTAGCATCGGTTAGCTTCATGATGTTAAAGCCATAGCCATTATCTTCCTTTGAATCTTCCAGCCTGTCCACCATTGCAGCATTCAATTGCTTGGGCATTGAGCTGTTGTTCTGGTAATCGGCATTCTTGGTAGTGCTATGCTGGTTCTCATCCAACTGGAACCACAGATAGGTCAGGGCATCAGGTGAATTGTTGAAATAGGTGATGGTTTCAGATCCTTTCAACACGAGGTTCTTTTCGTCCAGCTCACATTTGATGTCATAATCAGCCCGCTGCTGCCAGTATTTGGGGCCGGGTGCACCACTGGCGGTACGATATTCGTTTGGCGTTGGGAGGATCGTTCCCAACTGTTCAAACTTGTTTCCGTGATTGGAATTGGGGTTATTGCGAATATCCTGCCCGTAAGCAGTCGCAAATAAACCAGCTCCCATCACGCAAAGAGAAAACCATTTTTTCATGTGCTTGTTTATTTTGTATTATAAGGGAAAACGTTCTATGGCCATCATCAATGCAATACCGAAGATGGCTCCGGATGTAAATATGATAAAGCTTTTCCTCTCGATCTTGAGTACCTGGACGCAAAATACCGAAAGCAGCAATACGATCGCTACAATAATTACCTGGCCCATCTCTAATCCAAGGTTAAAAGCCAGCAATTGTGCAACAATGCTATGGTCTGTTC
>JAEWIW010000409.1 GCA_023386855.1 Bacteroidota bacterium
ATGCCTCATCGTATTTGGTGCAATCGTAGTGTTTCTTACCCTGCTGGGCTTGCTGGTCTTTCCAAAGGTTTCTGAACAATTTCAACAGCTCGTATCCAACCTTCCTTCGTATGCTGATAATCTCAGCAAAAGAGCATCCCACTGGTTTGAAAGTTTTCCTGCCATCGGCAAAAAAATTAACGAGGAAGGATTGAATATTTCCAAATGGATGCCATCCATGCCTGAAACTTTATTGCGCATTGGGAATTATTCCATGTCAATCCTGGGAGGCCTGATCATCTTCATCATTTTCGTAAGTATGGTCGTGTATGCTGTTGTGAATCCACGTCCATTACTTGAAATATATTTTACCTGGTTTCCCAAAGGCAAAAAAGAAAAAGCTGCAAGTGCATTTCAGCATGCGTCGAAAATGCTGGTTGGCTGGTTCAGGGCAAACCTTATTGGTGGCGGTATTGAAGCCGTCCTGGTCACCGCTTTCTTAAGCATTATGAATGTCCCCGGCGCATGGGTATGGGGCGCACTTGCTTTATTTGCAGAACTGATCCCCAAGATCGGGTTTTATATTATGTCAATTCCTCCCATTCTTGTAGCCTTATCGGTTAGCACAAACACCGCTTTATGGGTAACCATTTTTTTTCTTGCATTGAACGAGGTGATGGGTGATTTCGTAATGCCAAAGCTTCGGTCTTCCACCATGTCCATTCACCCCGTATCCACTTTATTCATGATGCTTGCCATGACCAGTGCATTTGGTTTTGTAGGTGCTCTTCTTGCCACACCTATGGCTGCGATCATCAAAGCGTATTACTATTCTTTTTATGTTGGAAAAGAAGAAAAGAACCATCAACTTGATCAGTACATTGAGGAGTCGATCAATACCCCACCAGGAAATTAACAGTAAATGGTAATTATTTCCCTTTCATTTCCAGCCCTGGAAGGGTTAATTACATTTGAAGTATAATATAGCCCTCATGGATAAACGCTTTTTTTTATTGCTTTTTATAATAATCCTGTTGAATAAATTTTCTATTGCACAATACAATGATACTGTAATACGGGTGGAAAAAAATGAAGGCTGGTGGGGTGGACCTGTATCCCTTGGTTACCATATGCCTATGGGAGATGAACCAGTTGAATTTGAACTTTATGGCGACCATTCAGGGAATCAAAGTTCACCTTTGCTAATATCCAGTACCGGCAGGTGGATATGGAGTGAATCACCTTTTGCCTTCCGATTTCAGTCCGACAGCCTTATTATCAAATCCCAAACGGGGGTACTCCTGGCGGGAAAGAAGGGTAATTCATTAAGAGATGCCTATCGGTATGCCTCACAGCAGTTCTTTCCTACCACAGGTCAGTGGCCCGATAGCCTGTTATTACAATCTCCACAATATAATTTATGGATAGAACTCATGTACAATCCTAATCAAGGGGATGTTTTAAATTATGCAAAGCAGGTAGTTAACCATAAACTTCCAACTGGTGTACTGATGATCGATGATAACTGGAGTGATTATTATGGTTCATTTGATTTCAGCCAGGAAAAATTTCCTGACCCTTCGCAAATGATTCAACAGCTTCATACTATGGGCTTCAAAGTAATGCTGTGGATCTGCCCATTTATAAGCCCAGACAGTGAAGCTTTCCGGGAACTGTCATCAAAAAAAATGTTGCTGCTTGACAACGAAGGGAACCGCCGGTTTACATGGAAACAGGCCAACAAACCACTGCTCATAAAATGGTGGAATGGGTATAGTGCATGTCTTGACCTGACTAACCCCGAAGCGCAATTATGGTTAAAATCCAGGCTGGATGCTTTACAGCATAAATATGGCGTGGATGGCTTTAAATTGGATGCCGGTGATGCGGGTTTTTACACCGACTCTAACCTTGTTTCTTATAAACAGGTACTGCCTAACGAGCATACCCAGGCCTGGGCTGAGATAGGTTTGCATTATCCATTAAATGAGTTTCGTGCCATGTGGAAGATGGGAGGAAAGCCGCTGGTGCAAAGGTTAAGCGATAAAGCGCACAACTGGAACGACCTGCGCCTGCTTATACCTAATACAATTACCCAGCAGCTTGAAGGATATACATTTACCTGCCCCGATATGATTGGTGGAGGCGAATTCTCTTCATTTCTGCCTGGTAACAAAATTGATCAGAAGATGATAGTGCGTTCTGCGCAGATTCATGCTCTTATGCCAATGATGCAATTTTCTGTAGCTCCATGGCGAATTCTTGATTCTGTTCACCTCCAGGCAGTGTTAGAGTCGGTCATGCTTCGACAGCGATTAATGCCTCTTATCATGGAAGTTATTCATCAATCTGTGGTAACAGGAGAACCTGCTATCAGGAACCTGGAATATAATTTCCCGCACCAGGGATATATGAAAGTTGTGGACCAGTTTATGCTTGGCAACAAATTAATGGTAGCCCCTTTGGTCAGTTCAACTGATGTAAGAACAGTAGTATTTCCTAAAGGAAAATGGAAGTGCCGGAACAAAATTATTAAAGGGCCAACACAACGAAATTTTAAAGTTGCACTCGATGAGCTGCTATATTTTGAATGGATACCCTGACCCATAATAATGGCTTGGTGACAATGCAAAACACATGACAATGCAGAAAACTCAAATAAACCTTGATATTCTTTTACCTGAAGTGCCTGATGAACGCGAAGCCTGCGTATCCAGGATCATTGAACTGATGCAGAATAAAAGAGGCATTGAAAAAGTTCATATCATACCTGCTTCAAAAGATCAGAAAGCACAACTTTGTTTTCATTATGACCCCGGCCAAATTAGCATCAGGGAGGTGGAACGCATGGCAATGCAGGAAGGCGCTTCCATCACTTCCCAATATGGCCACTTGTTGATCGAGGTAAAGGGCATTCGTCAACCACGGCATGCGCGTATAGTTGAAACAGGGTTGAAAAAATTAAAAGGCGTGATGAATGCATCCGTTTCCGGAACAGGGTTTATACAACTGGAATACGACAGGAATGAAACTTCACGGGAAAACATTTTGGAAAAAATAAAGCATGAAGGCCTGGTCATTAAGCAGCCGACAATAAAACCTGGCAGGAATATAATTGAGGCCACGCATGCAGAAGAAGCCGGTGATAAGCATAAGCATGAACATAAGCATGAACATGGACATGCACATGGTGGCATCTTCGGCGAAAAAACGGAACTCATTTTTGCTATCATCAGTGGAGTATTTCTGGGCATTGGATTTGGTCTCTCCTTTGTCCATGACCTTTCTTCCTATATCCCCATCGCTTTATATACCGGTGCTTATTTCTTTGGTGGCTTTTTCACCACCAAAGAAGCTATAGAAGGAATTTCAAAAGGAAATTTTGAAATCGATTTCCTGATGCTTGTGGCTGCAATAGGTGCTGCTCTGTTAGGTGAATGGGCCGAAGGTGCTTTATTGCTTTTTCTCTTTAGCCTTGGCCATTCACTTGAGCATTATGCCATGGAGAAAGCTAGGAAGTCGATCGCTGCCTTATCGGACCTGGCACCAAAAACAGCCCTGCTAAAAAAAGATAATAATATCCATGAAGTGAAGATAGAAGAACTTAAGATTGGCGATACGATTTTAGTCAAACCCAACTCTGCAATATCAGCCGATGGCTTTGTTGTCAGGGGCAGCAGCAGCGTAAACC
>JAEWIW010000012.1 GCA_023386855.1 Bacteroidota bacterium
CCGTATCTAAAATAAAACTGAAGAATGAAGACCAGGTTTTGTATTCGAACGGTAAACTGGAAATAAGAATAAAGACCATCCGCAACAGGTTGCAGGATGGCCGTTATATCAAAAGTTATGAATACGAGTTATGAGTATGAACTACCGTATATTCTACTTCGCAGCAGTTCGTGATTGCTGAATTTTAAGAGCGATGATGAATATTTAGAGCGATTCATGAACGCTTAAATTATTACCGCAACCTATCCAGGCTTTTCACCAGCTTCTCATCTTTATACACTCCCCTTGCCGCCATGAAAAAGAATACTACCATCAGCAATGGTGTTATAGCTCCCACCTGGTATTGCCCGGTTTGAATATTCATAGCCTGTTTAAAACCTTCTACCTTAAAATATTCAAGGAACAAAAATCCCAGTGACGCAATCACGCCGATCACCGATAACTTGAATTGCAGCTTGCGGTTCTTGAAAAGAAATATACATGCGATGGCCAGTATGCCCAGCAGGATGATAGCGATTACCATCAGGAAATCATCGGCAAGCAGGAACCTTCTTTCGGTTCCGTCAGCCAGCTTTCCTACATAAAGGGTTAGCGTATATGTTGCGAATGCTGCAATGGCAACGATTAACAGGTACAGGGATTGTATGCGCTGGATCATTGATTAAGATTATGGTTGATTGATCTGTTTATGCTGGTTCCTGTTTGATCTTTTATCCCGGGACTGGTACCTGGTGCTTACCTGGTCCCGGTTATTGATCTGTTTATCCTAATTCCGGGTATAATGGAAACTGCAACATGAATTCATTCACTTCCTTCGCGATCTTCTCCAGTTCAGCCTCAGCATCGGCATTCACCAGTGAACGATCGATCATGTCCACCACAGTATCCATATGTGCTTCCACCATTCCCCTTGTAGTAATGGCAGGAACACCTACGCGGATACCTGAAGTTACAAAAGCAGATTTATCATCAAAAGGAACCATGTTTTTATTTAAGGTAATATCTGCCTTTCCCAATACCTGCTCTGCTTTTTTACCACTGATGTTCTTGTTGCGAAGATCGATCAGCAGCAGGTGGTTATCAGTTCCGCCAGATACAATTTCATAACCACGCTTATTGAATGCATTGGCCATGGCCTGCGCATTCTTCACGATCTGCTTTGCATAGGTTCCGAATTCGTCCGACTGCAATTCGCCGAAAGCCACTGCCTTCGCCGCGATCACGTGCTCGAGTGGCCCGCCCTGTGTTCCCGGGAATACGGCCATGTCGATCAGGTTGCTCATCATCCTGGTATTGCCCTTTACATCTTTCAATCCAAAAGGATTTTCAAAATCCTTCTTCATCAATATGATTCCACCTCTTGGTCCTCTTAATGTTTTATGCGTGGTAGAAGTAACAAAATGACAATGTTCAAATGGAGAATCAAGCAATCCTTTGGCGATAAGTCCTGCAGGGTGCGCCATATCGCACATTACAAATGCACCGATCTCATCGGCCACTGCTCTTATTCTTTTATAATCCCACTCACGACTGTACGCTGATGCGCCGCAGATGATCAGCTTTGGTTTATCTTCTCTTGCCCTTTTTTCCAGCATTTCATAATCCACTGTTCCGTCTTCCTTTTTCACGCCGTAAAAAGAAGGCTGGTATAATTTACCGGAGAAGTTAACGGGTGAACCATGGGTAAGATGCCCGCCCATGCTGAGATCGAGTCCTAATATTTTATCGCCGGGCTGAATGATGGCCAGCATCAAAGCGGCATTGGCCTGCGCGCCCGAATGGGGCTGTACGTTGGCGTATTCACAATTGAAGACCTGCCTGATCCTGTCGATCGCGAGCTGTTCGGTCTGGTCAACGATCTCGCAACCACCATAATACCTTCTTCCCGGATATCCTTCGGCATACTTGTTAGTCATAACACTTCCCATGGCCTGCATAACCTGCAGCGATGTGAAGTTTTCAGAGGCGATAAGTTCAATGCCCCGGCGCTGGCGTTCCAGCTCTTTCCGGATGATATCAAAGACCAAAGTATCTCTTTGCATGTAAAGGTGATTTGGCGCAAAAATAGTCATCATGATATTATTTGCCGTTTTTTTGTTCAATAATTAATTAGTCAAAAATGCCTACTTTCACACGCTTTGCCTGGGCAATTTCTTCGAGCTGGCTTATATTAGTGTAGGAATTGTGAGAATAGCCCTGTGTACAAATACTATAAGATGAAAGCAATCATTCCAGTAGCCGGAGCAGGTACTAAATTAAGGCCTCATACTTATACGCAACCCAAGGCGCTGATACCTTTAGCAGGAAAAACAATCTTAAGTATCATTGTTGACCAGTTACGTGAAGCAGGGATCAATGAATTCATTTTTATTGTTGGCTACCTGGGCGATAAGATCCGCGATTATATTCATGATAAATATCCCGATCTCCAGGCGCATTTTGTAAACCAGAATGAACGCCAGGGTATTGGTCATGCCATCCTGTTAACCCGCCATCTTATTGCTGATGATGAGATCTTCATAGTTTTAGGGGATACCATTTGTGAATATAATGTAACTGATGTGATCAGCAGTGAACATTCGGCTATTGGCATCAAGCGGGTGGATGATCCCCGCGATTTTGGCGTGGCGGAAATCAATGAAGATGGATTTATATCCAGGGTGGTGGAAAAGCCGCAGATCCCTAAATCCAATATGGCGCTGGTAGGGGTGTACAAGATCAAGGAATCGAACCAGCTGTTCCAGTGCCTGGAAGATAATATCCGCAACCGCATCAAAAGCCGTGGTGAATTCAGCATTACTGATGCTATCGAATGTATGATCCAGCATGGAGAAAAGTTTCATCCTTTTAAAGTGCAGAACTGGTTCGACTGTGGCAAGAAGGAAACCCTGCTCGAATCCAATGCCACGCTGCTGAAGAAATTCGGCGGAACCATTGCCAGCGAGCATAGTTTTGAAAATACCATCATTGTTCCCCCCGTAAGTATTGCCGCCGGTTGTGATATACGCAATTCCATTATCGGTCCCAATGTTACCATCGGGGAAAAAACGAATATCAGCTATTCCATCATCAAGGAGTCCATTATCGGTTCTTTTGCTGATTTGTTCGATATCGTGCTAACCAATTCCCTCATTGGAAGTGATACCGATGTTAAGGGCGAAAGCCGGAGTTTAAACATTGGAGACAATACGGAGATCGACCTGGGCGAATCCTGACCCATTTTTGTTAAAGTTCTTTATCATGATAAGAACTTTTTAGATTTTTTTAAGAAGCTTCCCGAAAAAATTATCTTTGTGCCGTCAAGCATCGTTTATTGTGAGTAATGTGTCACTGTGTGAGATTGCGATGATGTTGGGATTTGTTCTCATGTATTGCAAGCTAAACCACCCCATATGCAGCCAGCACGAAACCTTTTAATTCTCTTTTCCTTTGTATCCCTTTCCCACTTTGCGTTTGCCAGTACTGGTAAAGAAGGGGCCAAATCAGAACCCATGGTGCAGGGAAGTGTTGCGGATGCCATCACCCGCAAACCCGTGAAGGGCGTTACCATCTTTATTAAGACGGCCACCAACAGGCATGCGGTGAAGACCGATGAATCGGGGAATTTTAAACTGCCGAAGATCGGCGGGGGAAAGGTTACGCTTGTACTGGAGAAAAAGGGATATAAGACTTACCGTCGTGAAGGGGTTGAGCTGAAGGAAGGCATGATCATCAACCTTAACCTTGATGATGCACGCGAAGAATATGAAGAAGAGGTCTTCCACCCGCTGCAGCGGATGATGGATGGATTTTAAAAACCCTCTGCATGGTTTAACCATGGTCTAACCATACAGGGTGAATATATTAATGGCAGGTTGTTGAACCTGCCATTTTTTTCGCGCCCTGACTCGTGGTCGCTTTAATTATTTTTAGATCGCTGATTCGCGATAGCCAATTATTTTTACAGGTTCACATCGTGGTTGC
>JAEWIW010000026.1 GCA_023386855.1 Bacteroidota bacterium
TAGTATTATAAAATAAACACTGTGGCCAGGCTTTCATTGCTGTATTAAATAACCAGGTTATAATTCGAATTATAGAATTAAAACTGTGGCCAGGCTTTCTGGTTGTATTGAATAAACACTTATATACTAAATACCATGATAAAATATCTTTCAATCCTTTTTTCTATTCTCGTTTTTATATCCTGCACAGAAAATGCTTCACATTCATATTCCAATGAGCAGGTTGCAAGCGGACAGATGCCTGATCTTACCAGGGATGCATCGGGTACCATTCATCTTGTTTATGGGAGTGGCGATAGCTTATTATACAGCTTCTCTACAAATGGAGGCGAATCATTCTCCTCTTCCACCCTGGTTGCTGTTCTTCCCAACCTCGCAGCTTCCCATACAAGAGGGCCGCAAATTGCTGCTACCAGCAAGGGACTCGTTGTTACAGCCTGTACGGGTCCAGGAAATATCTATGCCTTTCAGAAAGATCCTGGTTCAAATAACTGGCAAAAGCCTGTCCAGGTAAATGATGCAGACACTGTTGCCAAAGAAAATCTTATGGATCTTTCGGCCGATGGTTCAACTGTTTTCGCCGTTTGGCTCGATTTAAGAAGTGGACATAACCAGCTATATGGTGCCCGGTCTATTGATGGAGGCCAAACCTGGTCTAAGAATTTGCTGGTATATGCTTCCCCCGATACTACGGTTTGCGAATGCTGCAAGCCCTCAGTTGCTGTTTCAAAAAATAAAGTATATGTCATGTTCCGCAACTGGTTAAAGGGAAACCGTGATTTATATCTTATTCCCTCGGCTGATGGCGGTAACTCATTTGCAGAAGCCCGGAAACTGGGAACCGGCTCATGGGCGCTTGATGGATGCCCAATGGATGGAGGAGCAGTTGCGGTAGACCAAAAGGGCGATCCGCAAACAGTTTGGAACAGGGATGGAGTAATTTATTCATGTGTTCCAGGAGGTGAGGAACAGCCATTAGGAAAAGGAAAACGCTGCACAATGGAAGCAGTAGGTGAAAAGCTTATTTATGCCTGGGTGGAAGATGGGAATATTGTCCTTCAGACTTCACCGGGAAATAAAAAGGTACTTGGCCAGGGCCAGCTTCCCATACTGGAAAAGGCGGATACAGGCAGGGTTTTATGTGTCTGGCAAAATGAAGGGGTTATTTATAGAAATATTATAGCCTTATAAATGACCAGGTGAAATACAGTTCATTAAATGATGATAGTGGCATAAAATTTTTATATTAAAAAAGAGTTTCCAAACATTCCCCTTGATCCGTTACTGTCCCGGTTTAATATTTGTTGATCATTTCCTTGTTAAAGACAGCCCTGGCTTCTTTTGTTTATTCAACATAACCTGGACAGGTTAATAATAAAGACCTGCCTGTGCTAGCATAAATTAATGCGTAATCATACAATGAGCTATTATGGAAAAGAATGAAGTCTATTCTCCAGGTATGCCATTAAGAGAAAAAATACTATACCTGCTCCGTTTGCTGAAGAAGGGTGAAATATCAGAACTTGCATCAGAAGTGGCATACAGGGAAGGAATATCGAGTGAAGAAGGTTTGGCAGAAATTACCTTATTAATTGAACAGGAACTGCATATACTTGTCGATGAAGGTTTGATCACAAGAATTAAAGAGCACCGCCAGAAAATTCGCTACACGATATCAGTTCCTGGAAATTAATAACAGGCATTATGAAGGAAAACGATTCCGTTCTGAAAACAATTGCTGAACTTATTACCATGCACCTGGGTTCGCTTGTGGAAATAATTGCATCAATTGTTATTGCTATAGCGCTTGTGCGGTTTGCCATCAGGTATATAACCCAATTCGGCAAGCCAAGGATTGAACTCGAAAACCAGAAAATGCGCATTCAATTCGGCAGCTCATTGACGCTATCTCTAGAACTTCTTCTTGCTGCCGATATTTTAGCAACCGCAATTGCTCCTACCTGGGATGAGATAGGAAAACTTGCTGCTATCGCTACATTAAGAACTGCACTTAACTATTTTCTTGAAAGAGAGTTGAGCTCTACTGAATCAACCCAGGAGGTTCAAAGCACATCAGGTTAAACCAGTCAGGTTATGGAAAAAATATTTTTTGACAACTGGGAAAGTATAATACGCACAACCTTAATTTGCTTTATTAATTTCCTGCAACTGCGGGTTGCCATGACCATTTAATTTGGCATGGTCAAGTATAATTTTGAATGCCGTACCAATTAAATGACCAACAACATGCGCAAATTTTTGCTGCCCTTATTGATACTTGCATCCGTTTCTCTGAATGCACAGGAACTGTTCTGGAACCTTAATAAGGAAGGAAGTATACAATGGAATGTCAAACCCTCCCAGGATCATTCCGATCATATTGAAATGAGTGGAAAGAAGATTTCTGCCATTGTCCGTTATGGACAGAATGCGCAAGGTGGAGTTTCCCTAAGCAGGAAGCTTGTGTTTCCTATGCTTCGAACCATTCCGAATGATACAAGAGGTAATTTAATCAGGGAATTCAATAATAACCTTATAAGCCAATTAAGAATTAATAATGCAAAAGTTGTAGAGCAGGTCCAGGCTTTCTCAATTAAGGGATTTCTTCAATCCAAAAGTAAAATCGGCAGTGAGGTATTGTTGGAAAGAAAAATATTTCCATCTGCTGATAAGCCTGCCTACATTGAATCCTATACGATCAAAAATGAGGGAAGCAATGCGATCACCATTGATATTCCTTCGATAGATACCAATGAAGTAACGGATGCCTCAAAAGGAGTTTATGGCAGTTATATCATCAATCAGAAAGTGTATGGTAGCGGTTCAGTTGTAGTAAAAGCAGGAGAGGAGTATCACTTCTGGATGGTAATATCCGCCCGAAAGCAAACCGATGAACTATTTTACTATGCTGATCATTATGAATGGCAGAAGCGGATGTTGCTGGTCAATGACGTTGAAAATAAACTCGTACTTAACACGCCTAATGATACGATCAACAGGATGTTTGCCTTTGCCAAGATAAGGGCTACAGAAAGTATATATGATACAAAACAGGGTTTAATGCATGGGCCAGGTGGAGGCGAATATTATGCAGCCATCTGGGCCAATGACCAGGCCGAGTATGTGAACCCTTTCTTTGCTTACTTGGGAAATATCGCCGGGATTGAGTCGGCACGCAACAGCTTTCGTTTGTTTGCCAGTTATATCAATCCATCTTACAAGCCCATTCCCAGTTCCATCATAGCTGAAGGAACAGGTTACTGGAACGGGGCAGGGGATAGGGGTGACCAGGCAATGATAGGATATGGAGCTTCATTATTTGCCCTGACCTATGCAGATACCGCAGAGGCCAATAACCTATGGAAATTAATTCAATGGTGTAATGAATACCTGCTGCTCAAAAAAACAGCAGAAGGCGTGATAGCTTCTGAATCGGATGAACTGGAAGGCAGGTTCCCTGCAGGAGATGTTAACCTTTCCACTAATGTTCTTGCATACGGTTCTTTTCTATATAGTGCCAGGCTGGCAAAAATGTTGAATAAAGAAAGCGTTGCCGGATCCTGGAATGAAGAAGCGCAAAAACTAAAACTGAATATTGAAAAATATTTCGGAGGAGCGGTGGAAGGATTTAATACTTACAAATATTATAAAGCCAATGATAAACTTCGTTCATGGATCTGCCTGCCACTTGTGTTTGGAATGTATGACCGTGCAGAACAAACCAAAGCCGCATTGTTTTCACCTAACCTATGGACTATAAACGGCTTACTGACGGAATCGGGTTCCACCACCTTTTGGGACAGGTCAACTCTTTATGCTTTCAGGGGTTTGCTGAAAGCAGGTGCAGTGGATACCACCTTATATTATTTATCGTATTACTCGGCAAGGCGATTATTGGGTAAGCATGTACCCTATGCCATTGAAGCATGGCCCGAAGGAAACCAGCGCCATCTTGCTGCTGAAAGCGGGCTGTATTGCAGGGCGATAGTCGAAGGCCTGTTTGGCTTTGATCCCCTTGGATTTAAAGAGTTCACCATTTCACCACGATTGCCTGGGAAATGGAAAAATATGTCATTAAAAAATATCTTCGCCTTCAATAATGTTTTTGATATATCTGTTAACCGGGTAAAAAAAGGATACCGTATAAGCATCAGTGAAAAAAATAAACCGGTTAAGGTATTTTCATGGAAAGGCGATAAGCCGCTACATATAATACTGTAAATCTTTTTGGAAATCACTCCCTATGCAGGTTGGTAACTGCCGGGAACGGTGCGAAATCCGATGGCCAGCCTGTTCCATCCATTGATGGCTACAATTGCCATGGATAAAGCAACCATTTCCTTTTCATCGAAATGTTTTCGGACTTTTTCATA
>JAEWIW010000230.1 GCA_023386855.1 Bacteroidota bacterium
CGCGTGGTATGGGAAGAAAGTGAAATGGAAAGGGCTTATAATACCGCTAAAGCTGAATCCGGCGCCGCTTTCAGGAATGATGGCATTTACATGGAAAAATTCGTGGAAGAACCCCGTCATATCGAGATCCAGGTTGCAGGCGACCGCTATGGTAAGGTTTGCCACCTGAGTGAGCGTGACTGTTCTATCCAGCGCCGCCACCAGAAACTGGTTGAGGAATCCCCATCTCCATTCATGACCTCCGAGCTCCGCCAGAAAATGGGTGATGCAGCACGTAAGGCCGCTTCAGCAATTGGATATGAAAGCGTAGGTACCATCGAGTTCCTGGTAGATAAGCACCGCAATTTCTATTTCATGGAAATGAATACCAGGATACAGGTAGAACATTGCGTTACAGAGGAAGTAACCAACTTCGATCTTATCAAGGAACAGATCAAGATTGCCGCAGGTGAAGCCATTTCAGGCCTTAACTACGAGCCTATCGGTCATGCGATCGAATGTCGTATCAATGCCGAAGATCCTTATAACGACTTTAGGCCATCTCCCGGTAAGATCACTACCATGCATACGCCAGGCGGACATGGCATCCGTATCGATACCCATGCTTATACCGGTTACGTGATCCCTCCTTACTACGATTCCATGATCGCCAAGATCATCGCTGTAGCAAGAACAAGGGAGGAAGCCATCAATACCATGAGCCGTGCATTAAGCGAATATGTTATTGAAGGTATCCAGACCACCATTCCCTTTCACCAGCAACTGATGAAAAATGAAGCCTTCCGTAATGGTGATTTCAATACCAAGTTTCTCGAGAATTTCAAGATCATCTAACAGTTAAAAGCTGTAAAAATAAATGGGATCCCCGAAACAAACTGATGTTTGAAACCGGGATCCCATTCTTTATTATGTCCTATGCTTTATTGGAAAATTCAACCGTAAGCTCTTCTAGCTTTTCTTCCGCGCCATAAAAAGAAGCCATCTTCCTGATTACATTTTCAACGATCGCATCAGGGCAGGAGGCCCCGCTGGTAACCAGAATCTTCAAAGGTTTCTTTGCAGGAAGGTAGCCTGTTGAAATGGATTCTTCTTTTGTTCTCCAGTTGAAATGAAGCACTTCGTTGCTGTTCAGTAATTTTTCCTCCGACTCAATAAAATAAGTGGGTAGTTTGGTTTCACAAATTTCAACGAGATGGGTTGTGTTGGATGATTTATAACCACCTACCACTATGGCCAGGTCGGCAGGTGTATCCAGCATCCCGGAAACGGCCGACTGGTTATCGTTTGTTGCATAACAAAGGGTATCTCTTGTATCCGCAAACCTTTGTTCTATATTCTCCTCCGTTAACCCGTAATGATGCATGATAGTGTTCCTGAGAAAATCAGAAATGGCCTGTGTATCGGTGGCCAGCTGGGTAGTCTGGTTTACCACGCCAATTCTTTCCAGGTGTATGGAAGGATCAAAGCCGGGAGAATACCTTCCTTTAAATGTTTCAGTAAAGCTTTCCATGGGTCTTTTACCAGTGATGTATTCCGCCAGGAGCTTCGCATCTTCCATATCGTTCAGTACAACAGACGGCGCCTGCTGTGAAGTATGCGAAAAAGTTGCCCTGGTTTCTTCATGCTTTGGTTTGCCATGAATGATGATAGTATAACCCTTCCTGGCGATCTGTTCACTGCGGTTCCATACTTTTTCAACAAAGGGACAGGTGGTATTGTATTTTTCGGTGGTAATGCCCATCGCATTCAACCTGTTTTCGATTTCGATCGTAGTGCCAAAAGCAGGGATGATCACGATATCATCTTTGTCAAGCGTCTCAAAAGGAATGACCTGCCGCCCGGCATTATCCTGCAGAAATTTTACCCCTCTTTCCAGGAGATCCGCATTGACCTGGGGATTATGGATCATTTCACTGAGCAGGAAGATCCTTTTTCCTTCGTTCTCTGTAATGGTCCTGAATGAAATATCAATAGCATTTTCCACACCGTAACAGAATCCAAAATGGCGGGCAAGATAAACCTGTATCGGCCCAAGATCAAGCAGGGTAGGGCTTAGATCTTTTTTTAGCTTGTCCTGGCTTTTCCTGTAACGTTTAATAGCAGAAATCAGCGGGCTGCGATAGATGATTGGAACATTGAACGTTTTCATACATTGAGGTTCTCCGGGCTGCGAAGGTACAACTATTGTGTGGGTTAGCCCTGCGGAGGCTATCCTTTAACAGCTTCAAATTTTATTACCTTTAATGAATAACCTTAGAATGGAAATCATGTTCAAGCCCGTCGACTGGTGCCTGCGCGCCAATCTTTATGAAGTTAATGTCAGGCAATATTCCAAAGAAGGAACCTTCAGGGCCTTCCAGCCCCATATTCCCAGGTTGAAAGCTATGGGCATTAATGTGCTCTGGTTCATGCCCATTACTCCCATCAGTGTGAAGGGGCGACAGGGAAGCCTTGGCAGTTACTATGCCTGTTCCGACTACCTTAATACCAACCCTGAATTTGGAACGGTTGAAGATTTTAAGGCTCTTGTTGCTGAAGCGCACCGCCATGATATGAAAGTGATCATCGATTGGGTGGCCAACCATACCGGGCAGGATCATGTATGGGTGAACAGTCACCCCGAATACTATAAAAAAAATGCGCAGGGTGAGTTTTACGACAGCAATAGCTGGCTCGATGTGTATGACCTGAATTATTATGATCAGCGCCTGCGCAAAGACATGATCGCTGCTATGCGTTTCTGGGTTGACCAATGCGGTATTGATGGTTTTCGTTGCGATATGGCACACCTGGTTCCCCTTGACTTCTGGCATGAAGCAAGAGTTGCACTCGATGCCATCCGGCCGCTGTTCTGGCTTGCCGAAACGGAAGCTATAAACTACGACCTGGTATTCGATTGTATCTATGCCTGGGAATGGATGCACAAAACAGAACAGTATGCTCATCAAAGATCCAGTGTACAACAGCTGGTGGAAACACTTCAGAAAATGCAGCGGAATTTTCCCCAATGTTTCAATCTTTTCTTTACGGCTAACCACGATGAGAACAGCTGGAATGGAACTGAATATGAAAAGTATGGCGAGCTTGCTATTCCCCTGGCTGTTTTTTCAGCTACATGGACGGGCATTCCCCTTATTTATAGCGGCCAGGAATTACCCAATAAAAAAAGGCTGAAATTTTTCGATCATGATCCGATTCAATGGACCGGTCAAAATGCACTTGAAGAATTTTACAGGAAGAT
>JAEWIW010000087.1 GCA_023386855.1 Bacteroidota bacterium
TGTTTACCAGGTCGAGGTAATGGAAATCGATATTTGGGGGAACGACCGACTTTTCGAGCCTGTTCTTGGCCACAGCACTGATGCTGCAGCGGATGCTGTGTTTGAAAATAACCTGTGGCCTTGAAAATGACCTTTCCTTAATTTCTTCCAGCTGCTCGATATTATTGATGGTTATCCAATCCATGGAGTATAAAATTTTGCATAAGACGGTATAAAAAAAGGTTACCGTTGTATGGTAACCTGTACAAACATAATGCTATAATTTATTTGCCGTACCCTACATATCCCCGGTTCATATTGCATCCCTGCTTTGAAGAGGCGCAGGAAGAAAAAGCAAGGACGGTTACAGCTACAAGTAAAATCGCATAAATCGCTTTCATTTCGTGGTAATTAAGATGATTAAAGAATGCTGATCATCCAAAGGATTGTAGCAGGTCAGAGGCATGGAATTTAAAACATGAAGGTAGAAAAAATCCTGTTGTTTGCAAGCAGGTGTGGATATGCACCGAGAAATATTTTTGCGGGTTGCTGTGTTTGAATACTTTAGCTTTAAATCGATCCTGATGAATGTTCATTTTATTGCCATGGGTGGCAGCGTAATGCATCAATTGGCTATCGCCCTGAAGAAAAAAGGATATAAAGTTTCCGGTAGCGACGATGATATCTTTGAACCTGCGCGGACCAACCTGGAAAAAGAGGGTATACTGCCACCGGCTTTTGGCTGGTTCCCCGAAAAGATCAACCGTGATATTGACGCGGTGATCCTGGGAATGCATGCCCGCGAAGATAACCCCGAGTTGAGGAAAGCCCGTGAACTGGGCCTGAACATCTATTCCTTCCCCGAATATATCTTCCAGGAAAGCACTTCCAAAAGAAGGATAGTAGTTGGAGGAAGCCATGGTAAAACCACCACCACCGCCATGATCATGCATGTGCTCCAGCATACCAGCAGGCAGTTTGATTACCTGGTTGGGGCCAGGCTGGAAGGATTTGATCAATCAGTTCAGATTTCAGATGCCCCCCTGATCGTGTGCGAAGGCGATGAATATCCTGCAAGCGCTTTGGAAAAAAAACCCAAATTCCACTTTCTATATCCCCATATCGCCATTCTAACCGGAATTGCCTGGGATCACATCAATGTGTTTCCCACTTTTGAGAATTACCTTGAACAGTTTGCCATCTTCATTTCACGGATTGAACCTGGTGGAGTGTTGATCTATAATGAAACTGATGATGAGCTTAACATGCTCATTGAAAAAACGGCAAGACAGGATATCCGGTATCTCCCCTACGGAATACCTACCCACCGGGTTAGTGAAGGAAGAACCCGTGCCACCTTCGGTAGCTCGTCGGTTGACCTGAAAGTGTTTGGAGATCATAACCTCCTGAATATGCATGCTGCCTGGCTTGCCTGCCAGGAACTGGGGATCGGTGATGACCAGTTCACCAGGGCGATTTCAAGTTTTACAGGGGCTTCGAGGCGACTGGAACTGCTGGCTCAAAATGATGAATCCAGCATCTTCCGTGATTTTGCCCATGCGCCATCCAAGCTAAAAGCTACTACCCAGGCGGTTAGAAACCAGTTCCCCGACAGGAAGCTGGTTGCAGTGTTTGAATTGCATACCTATAGCAGCCTGAATGAAAACTTCCTGCATGAATATGAAAACGCGCTCGATGGAGCCGATGAAGCCGTAGTATTTTATTCGCCGCATGCACTGGAAATAAAGCGACTGCCTGCAATGGAAAATGAAAAAATTAAAAAGGGTTTTGCAAAGGAAGGTTTGCTGGTGATGACCGACCGCGAAGAATTGCTTGCATGGTTACATTCGAGGAATTACCAGCATGCCAACCTGTTGCTGATGAGTTCGGGCAATTATGATGGAATTGATGTTGTTAAACTTGCCCCGGAACTGTTGAAATAACTTTGTTCTGATCGGCCGTTCCAATGTACCTTTGGCCATTCATGAGATTTAGCAACCTTAATTTACGCAGCCTTCATGTTACAGCTTAGCAGGCCACTGGCCATTATTGATCTTGAAACCACCGGTATTAACCTGAGTAACGACCGAATAGTGGAAATCGCCATCGTGAAGGTTATGCCTGACGGGGAAAAGAAAATAAAAAGAAAGATCCTGAATCCCGAAATTCCTATCCCCCAGGCTTCCACCGATGTTCATGGTATCAGCAACGACATGGTTAAAGATGCGCCCACTTTCAGGCAGGTGGCTAACGAAATCAAGCAATTTCTCGATAACTGTGATCTTTGCGGATATAATTCAAACCGCTTCGATATTCCACTGCTCACAGAGGAGTTTTTAAGATCAGGCCTGAATTTTGAGTTTCGTGACCGTCGGCTGGTGGATGTGCAGAAAGTGTTTCATATGATGGAACAACGTACGCTTTCAGCTGCCTATAAATTTTATTGCGATAAAGTGCTGACTGATGCGCATAGCGCAGAAGCAGATGCTACCGCAACTTATGAGGTACTGGAAGCCCAGATCGAACGCTATCCACAATTGGGCAATACCATCGATAGCATCCTTAAATGTGTTGGCGATGACCTGGTGGTTGATTTCGCCCGCCGCATGGTTTTCGATAACGGGATCGAGATCTTTAATTTTGGAAAATATAAAGGCCGCCCCGTGGCAGAAGTGCTGAAAAATGAACCGCAGTATTACGACTGGATGATGAAGGGTGATTTCCCTTTGCATACCAAGCAGAAACTTACCGAAATACTGAACAGGACCATCTTAAAAAAATAAAAGACGATACCGGCAAAAGAAATTGGAAAAGCTAGTTATCATACCTACTTATAATGAGCGGGAAAATATTTCAGCCATCATCAAAGCCATTATGGGATTGCACGAACAGTTCCATGTGCTCGTTATTGATGATGGATCTCCTGATGGCACTGCTGAAATAGTTAAACAACTCCAGCAGGAATATCCTCATTCCTTATACCTCGAAGAAAGAAGGGGCAAACTTGGTTTGGGAACCGCGTATATCCATGGTTTTAAATGGGCGGTTCATCGTGGATACCAATTCATATTTGAAATGGATGCCGACTTCAGTCATAATCCAAAAGATCTTAACCGCCTTTATGCAGCCTGTAAAACAGGAGGGGCCGATGTTGCAATTGGTTCACGGTATGTAAAAGGAGGGGGAACCATTAACTGGCCGAGGAACAGGATCCTGCTATCCAAAGGTGGCTCACTCTATACAAGGATCATTACCTGGATGCCGGTGAAGGACACTACTGCAGGCTTTGTATGTTACAAAAAAGAAGTGCTTGAATCCATCAACCTCGATGAGATCCGGTTCCTGGGTTATGCTTTCCAGATTGAAATGAAATTTGCTGCCTGGAAACTGGGTTTCAAAATAAAAGAAGTGCCGATCATTTTCGAAGACCGCAAACTCGGTATTTCCAAAATGCACAAGGGTATCATTAAAGAAGGAGTGCTTGGTGTGCTCAAATTGCGATGGCATGCCATCTTCAAGGATTATCATAACCGGGTAAAAAGATCCGTGAATGAATTCCCTGAAGATGAAATGGTAGCCGATTCCAAATAAATGCTGAATTAATCATTCTCTTTTGAAGAAAGCTTTTTTTCAATTGCATGCCGCGGTGTTCCTTGCTGGTTTTACCGGTGTACTCGGCAGGCTGATCAGTTTGAATGAAGCCCTGTTGGTTTGGTACAGGCTGATCATTACCTGTATGGCTTTATGGGCTATTTATTATTTTTCTTCTTCCTCCAAAAAAATTGATTCCAGTACAAGGCTTAAAGCATATGGTGTTGGTGCGGTGGTTGCCCTTCATTGGGTAACATTCTATGGAAGCATTAAGTATTCCAATGTTTCCATTGCACTGGTATGTTTTTCTTCCATCGCTTTTTTTACCGCCATTCTCGAACCCCTGCTGCTGAAGAAGAAGGCCAGCTTGGTGGAATTGGTCCTGGGACTGCTTACCATTGCCGGTATCGCTGTGATCTTTCATTTTGATTCACGGTATAAGACCGGGATCCTGGTCGGTATTTTTTCCGCATTCCTCGCCGGGCTCTTCCCCGTATTCAACAGGGCACTGGTGCAGCAAACCGATTCAGAAACATTGACGAGGGAAGAACTTACCGGTGGTTTATTTGCATTGACCCTTATCCTCCCTGCATACCTGTACCTGTTCCCGGCTCAACAATTCCTGCCTACTTTGTCAGACCTCGGGTGGCTGCTGGTATTAAGCCTTCTTTGTACGGTGCTGGCCTTTAATCTTTCCATGCGGGCATTGAAAAAAATATCCGCCTTCACTGTTAACCTTTCTTTCAACCTGGAACCGGTATACGGAATACTATTGGCATTCATGATCTATCGCGAAGACCGTTTCCTCGCTGGTAATTTCTACCTGGGACTTTCACTGATCCTGTTATCCGTAATATTGCAATCGCTGCTGGTACTTAAAAGGAACAGGTAAATCAAAGTTCTTATTGTACATTCATTACAATAATTGATTGCCATGAAAAATATTTGCTGCCTCATTATATCAGTACTGTTGAGCTGTTTCCTTCACGCACAGGTTTCATATGGATTAAAGGGCGGGTTGAACTTATCGAACCAGGTGATGAAAGTGTCATTCGGAGATATCAATATTAGCAGGGAAGGCAAGTATATTCCTACCTTTCATGCAGGTGCTGTATTGGATTACCGGTTTCAACATAATTTTTCCATACGTCCTGAATTATTATTCACCGGCAAGGGTTCCAATTTCAAAAGCGAAGATGACAATGGAAATGAAAGCATTACAAGGCTTCGTCCTTATTACCTCGAGCTACCTGTGACCCTTTTGTATCACCACGATTTCAATCATACCGTAGAAGGATATGCAGGCCTTGGTCCATATTTATCTTATGGACTTTTTGGAAAAGCTAAATCGGACCAGCAAACGGAAGACATTTTTGAAAATGAAGGATTGAAAAGATTTGATGCTGGACTGTACTACCAGGCTGGTGTTAAGCTGGTTAACGGGTTATTTTTTAATGCGGCTTTTGCACATGGCTTTGCCAATACCGCCAATACCGGTTCTCAGGATCAGATCACGATAACAATGAAGAATAAAGTGTTCATGTTTTCTATTGGTAAATTCTTCTGATGACCTGGGGCCAACATTCTGCTTTGCCGCCTGTGGGCTTCAGATGCCAACATCCTGCTATGCCGCCTGCTTGCTGATGTAACGAACCAGTGTACGCTTGGCAATAGGCAATAATGTTTCATCTACGGGGAATGTAAGTTCTGTTTCTATGCTATACACTGCGGGGTTAGGCAGTTCCTTACGATGCTTTAATAATTCTGATTTTATGGAAGAATAGGTATTGACGATATTTCTATCCCATGAATGAACATACTCGGTTTTCATGGTGCGGTATTGTTCATCATGCCTTGAAAAAATACTCAGGCGGTATTGATAAACCCTTGTTTGACGGTAACTGCCCTCACTAAGAAAAAAATATCCTTCCTGTATTTCAAGTGGAACAATACCAACGGGGCAGATGGTAAGTTTTTCTTCCACTAGTTCATAGATCTGTGTTCCGCTCACAATGGTATCCCTGATCTGTTTTTCCGAATAGTGAATGATATCTTCAAGTTCCTGCATCAGTTCATCATCCTCGATCATCTGTTCATATAATACCTGGAGTTTTTCCATTTGAAGTCCGGTAAGCTTTTTAGGAAATTGTTCCTGCAGGTATTTTTTATTTTCACGAAAAGCCACCAGGTTATTGTAATGAAAGATGATATCTGCCAGCTGGGGATATAGTTTATTTTGATGGAAGTACTTATTCACTTCCTGCAGGTAAGCCAGCAAAGTGTACTTCTTCAGTTCAAAATCAATAAAGCCATCAGCAAACCATGTTTCAGAAAGCGTTTTCATATGCTAACAGTTTAAATAACCTGAATGATAAAATTTACATGCCCGTTACCCTTACGGGTATACGTTCAATCAATTTATCAATTTCAAATTAAAAATTGATGCCCCGCTACCCTTAGCAGGTATAGGTACAATCAATTTATCAATTTCAGGTTAGAAATCCCTGTTCGCATCGAAATTTTCCAGTTCTTTAGCAACCGCATTAAGGAAGGTTGCTCCCAGTGCGCCATCAATGATGCGGTGATCATACGACATAGACAGGTACATCATATGCCTGATGGCAATAGAATCGCCCTGTTCAGTTTCGATCACTACCGGCTTCTTTTTGATAGCACCAACCGCAAGGATGGCTACCTGGGGTTGATTGATGATAGGAGTGCCCATGATGCTGCCAAAGGATCCTACATTCGTGAGCGTGAATGTTCCTCCTGCGGTATCATCGGGTTTTAATTTATTGTTTCTTGCCGCATTGGCCAGTCCATTTACCTGCCGGGTCAATCCAACAAGGTTAAGCTGGTCGGCATTCCTGATCACGGGAACGATGAGGTTACCAGAAGGCAATGCGGTGGCCATGCCTATATTGATATCCTTCTTTACTATGATCCTGTCGCCCTCAAGGCTGCTGTTCAGCCAGGGATATTTCTTGATGCATTTTACAATCGCTTCAATGAATAGGGGAGTGAAAGTGATCTTTTCCTTTTCTCTTTTTTCGAATTCCTTTTTGATCTTTTCTCTCCATAAAACCATATTGGTAACATCGGCTTCTGAAAAGCTGGTCACGTGTGCGCTGGTTCTTTTGCTATCGACCATATGTTTGGCAATGAGCTTGCGCATCCTGTCCATTTCAATGATCTCGACATTTTGGCCATATGCAGGTACCTGTGAGGGCTGTTCCTTTTCTTCCTTTATAATACTTACTTCGCCGGATGAGGACTGTGATCCTGAAGGTTGTTCCACCACTTCAGCAAATTGCGGCCCCTGGCTTCCCCTTGCATTGCCCCTGTCATGGACATATTGCAGGATGTCTTTTTTAGTTACCCTTCCTTCATTCCCTGTTCCGGGAATAGATTCCAGTTCATTCATGCTCACGCCTTCACTTGCTGCAATATTCAATACAAGCGGGCTATAGAACCTGTTGCCGGTTGATGTAGGTTTATAGGATGACGCGGAAGGAACGCCGGTGTTTACATGTGAAGAAGCTTGCTGTGGTGCAGGTGCAGCCTGGGTTGCAGCCGGTGTGGGTTGAGGAGAATGCATTTTATAATTGGCATCCTGTCCACCCAGCTGGGTACTGGTTCCTGCAGGAATGGATGAAGAAGCTTCAGCGGATGTATTGATCCTTGCAATGACGGCACCGATCGGTACTACATCATTTTCCTGGAAGAGTAACTCCTGCAGCGTTCCTTCTGCAGTCGAAGGCACTTCACTATCCACTTTATCCGTTGCGATCTCTAAAACCGTTTCATCCATTTTTACGGTATCGCCAGGTTGCTTATGCCATTTAAGAATGGTCGCTTCCATGATACTTTCACCAAGTTTCGGCATTACAAGATCAACAACTGCCATATAAGGTCAAATTTTATGTAAGGTAAAGGACAAATTTTGTCCGGCTAAATTAGTGATGAACAACCTTTATTGTTCACGCGTTATGGTTGGCACAAATGTAAGGAATTTGATATACCCAATGCGAACAGTTGTTAGTTTTCCTGTACAAGGATAAACATCCTTAATACATTCAATGCATTGTTTGCTGTCATTTCAATATTCCGTTGCCTGTCGAACCGGAAATTAAATTGCCGGGTAGTGATATTTTCACGATTTCCTGCAGCCACCCAAACCATTCCCACGGGCTTGCCTGGAGAACCGCCTCCTGGCCCCATGATGCCTGAAACGGCCAGGGCATAATCGGTGCCTGTTACTTTCAATGCACCATTCACCATTTCTGTTACCGTTTCTTCACTCACGGCACCCTGTTCATTCAGTGTTTCTTCTTCAACCCCCAGTATCTTATTTTTAATTTCATTTGAATAACTGATGATGGCACCCTGGAAATATTCCGATGCCCCTGCATCACGGGTCAGCAGGTGCGAAAGGTAGCCACCTGTGCAGCTTTCAGCAAGGCAAAGCGTTTTGTTTTTCGATTTCATTAATTCAGCAACCACCTGCGGCATGGTTTTATCTTCATCGGTAACCATCCATTCTTTCACCAGTTCTTTCAATA
The DNA here is from genome assembly GCA_023386855.1 of Bacteroidota bacterium. GTDB lineage: Bacteria > Bacteroidota > Bacteroidia > Chitinophagales > Chitinophagaceae > Flavitalea. Next base: position 8,133 of record JAEWIW010000087.1, read on the forward strand.
ACCTGAACTGGTTATCCAGTTCACCGGTTTGTCCATCCGTTAATGATGAGGTTAGCCTTAACCTTACCATACCATAGGAAGGAAGATAGGCAAGTTTAATATGTTCGGGAAGTTTTTGCTCCCAGTTCATGATATGGTCTGCAAGAAAGGATTCGCCTATTCCCTGTGTGAGCAGTGTTCGGTGAGCCACGATCGTTCCCTGAAACCTTTGTTGCAATAAAGGAATAACCGATTGTGTAATGATGCCTTTCATTTCATGTGGAACACCTGGCATTGAAATAAAGATGCAGTTATCCTTTTCAAAAAGCATTGCGGGTGCTGTACCCCGTTCATTGGAAATGACAGTGCAGGTATCAGGTACTTCAGCCTGTTTCTGGTTTCTTTCCGTAAATGGCCGACGGAAGATATTTTCGAAAAGGTGCCTGTTATGTTTCATCACGGATTCATCGACGATCATTTTCCCATTGAAATATTTACATAACAGCGGCTTGGTAATATCATCGGCAGTAGGACCCAGCCCACCGGTGATCAGGATCATATTTGCCTGGCGGCTTTCCTGGTCGAGGGCATTCCAGATCTCGTTCCAGTTATCGCCCACAGCCACCCTTCGGTTCACCCATATACCAATGGAATTAAGTTGTTGTGCTATGAAAGCACTGTTGGTATCGATTACCTGGCCGATCAGCAACTCATCGCCAATTGTAATGATGGAAGCTTTTGCCTGCTCCTGCATGAGATTGAATTAAACGTTGTAGAATTTGCTGCAAAGTAAAGAATGAGATAGGATTTAAAAATTGTAAGTTGGATATTTGAACAAACAATTTTCATGTATACAAGTGAAACAAAGATCAGGGTTCGTTATTCGGAAACTGATGCAATGGGCGTAGTATATTATGGTAATTATGCCGCTTATTTTGAAGTGGCCAGGGTAGAAGCCATTCGCCAGCTGGGCATTTCATACAGGGATCTTGAAGATATGGGTATTATTATGCCCGTGGTGGAACTGCATACCAGGTTTCTTCGTTCCGCCAAATATGATGACCTGTTAACCATCAGAACCATCATTAAAGAATTTCCAAAAGCACACAGGATCGAATTCTTCCAGGAAGTTTACAATGAAGAAGGAAAACAGCTCACCACAGGCAGAGTGGTGCTTTATATATTAAAAGCAGCCACCATGGAAAGAACCATTTTACCCGAAGCCCTGCAATTAAAACTTCAACCTTTTTTTGCAACGGAAGACGCGGATCTCTGACCCCGTGCCACGGGGGCGTGCCAGGGGGCGTGCCACGGGGTATGCGGGTTAAATTTATTTACCGATCATTCCATCCACGCTTGCTTTACCCGGGCCAACCAGGAGCAATGCAAGAAATCCCAGGAAATACATGGCAGCATGTTCTCCATC
>JAEWIW010000095.1 GCA_023386855.1 Bacteroidota bacterium
TGTTTACCAAGATATTTCTTATCCATACCCACCATCATCGACAGGTAACCACCTGCGGAATGACCGGTAACTATAATGAGCTTTGAACTTCCACCAAACTGTTCAATATGTTTGAAAACCCAGGCCACGGCCGCGGCCGCATCTTCAATATAAGCGGGCGCTTTTACTTTCGGTGATAGCCTATAGCCCACACCGGCAACGGCATAGCCCTGTTGCATCAATTCTTTGGGTATCCCCTTTGATCCGCCGGTAATACCACCTCCGTGGAACCATACTATTGTTGGAAAATTCTTTGCTCCTTTAGGGTAATAAAGATCAAGCCTGCACTGTGAACTTTTATAAGCATCCTTTGCCGCGCTTCCATCTTCATAATACGCAATATCTTTCTGTGTTACATATTCCTGCTGGGCAAACAGCACAGAACTAACAAACAAGAGAACTACAACCTGTAAATATTTTGTATAACGCATGCTTAAAGGTATAGGAAAAACTTTTTTATCCCACCCACCATGCATTGGCAAGATGAAGCTTTAATCTTGTCCGGGTGATTGCCGTATACCACCAGCGATATAATTCAGGCCTTGGCATTCCATACATCTGCTTATCCAGGAAAAGGAATACATGATCCCATTCCCCGCCCTGGGCTTTATGTCCTGTTACAGCATATCCATATTTTGCGCGAAGACAATTGAGGTAGGGATCACTCATCATCTTCTTTTTATATTGCTCCGAATTGGGCCTTATCTTTTTTTCTCTCATGCGGTCATGGAAATCTATCATCAATCGCCGTTGCTGTTCCTGCGAAAAATTATTTTCCGTTCCGTATAAGATATCGAGCGATAACAGCACATCATATTCTTCACCCGACAGCAATGCTTTAAGCTTGATATTTAAAAAATTCAATCCTGCTTTCATCCGGGTTTCACCAATGCTGACCACTTCGCAGAAATCACCATTAGCCAATGGCACAGCGTAATTGTTCTGCACCACCAGCAATACATCATTTGGCTGCAACGGCAGGTCCAGTTCACCATAAAGGTCTCTTCTTATCGCCCGGTTGATGATGCCCACTTTCTTATTCGACCTTGTAATGGCCAGTGTGCCATTATACCCAACCTTCCTGTATTTTTCGAGGTAGCTGTTGAAGAGTTCTTTTTCATCGGCATACAATTCAACACTATTGATATTTGATGCAGGCAATTTAGGAAAGCTCATCTCCTGTTCAATGTCCACCATTTCTCTTACCGCAGCGGCAAGCAACAGGATATCATTGTCATCAGCGTTCCTTTCAATCTTGTTGAGTTGTACAAATACCGGGTGACGGCCATTTTCGTTCAACCAGTTCAAATCAAGAGCCGGGCTGCTCAACTGCCCTACGGGTGGGAGCTGGCAGGGATCACCAACAAAGATCACTTTATTGTTACCCACTGCCGCGAAGAAATCCTTCATCAGTAATCCTGATCCAAAGGAAACCATCGATAATCCATTGCCTGTTTCACTGGCCAGCATGGAAGCTTCATCAACGATATAGAGTTTTTTTTCTTCGTCGGGTTGTCTTAATGCAAACTGGAGCGACATCTGTCCATATGCATCAACAGGCGCGTTATCGGGCATATTATCTTCCACGCCATTCACCTTACTGAAGCTGTACAACTCACTATGTACTGTTTTGGTTTCAAAGCCTGTTTTACCCCTTAGCACTGTTGCCGCACGGCCGGTTGAAGCAAGCATGGAAAAAGGCATTTCACGTTTGGTGAGCCATTTACCCAGGTGCTGCATCAGGAAGGTCTTCCCCGTGCCGGCATAGCCCTGTAATAACAGTGTATCGTCGGCCGAGGCCAGGAAATTTTTAATGATCCTGAACGCTTCTTCCTGGTCGGCGTTCAGGGCCGGCTTTTTCGACATGCGCAAATTTGCGGAATGTTTTTCATTCCCGACTGCAGATTAAGCGCTTATCGCAGGCTTTTTAAACAGTTCAGAATGCTTTTGGCATGCGAATAGTTGCCATCCAGTTCACATGGGTTCCCTGTTTGCACCATGCTATTTCACCCTGACATATTTTTCAATATTAAGCCTGTCGATCCCTTCGCTTTCGATCTTCTCCACGCCGCGCTGGATAAGCGTATCATCCTTAATGGTTATCGTAAAATGAAAATCATTTCCTTCCCATTCGCGGGCATTGCAATATTCGAGGTGTTCGGTGTAGGAACTATCCTTTAATTCATAGGCTCCCCCGCCTGCAGAAAAGGAAGCTGATGAATCCTTCCCCCTGGAGAGGTCATGATTCAGGAAAGCAAAATGCGTGTTGTTGATGATCTTGATAAAGGATAAATTTTTCGTGTAATCGGTAATGGTAGTATCCCCTTTTTCAATGAGTGTTCCTGTTAACAGTTTCCAGGTTCCAACGATGGGCGGAGTAATTTTTGATTCTTCTTTCCTGGGAGAACAGGCAAATATCACCAGGGTAAAAAAAATAAATGCAGCAAGCTTCATGATGGAATGTTTGCTGCATAAAATAATAAAAATTATAGAACTACGTAGACTGCGGTGTGCAATGGACGACCAAACTACTGCGGCACTTCAAGAACAGTACTTGTTGGCAAAGGCTTTCCGAAGTTGGGTGTTCCATCCGCATTCCAGGTAAATGGCTGGGCCCTTGGTGAACGGAATCGCCCGCACCCCTGTCCAGGCTTATCATTGGCATGATACAATATCCAGCTTTGTTTTCCATCGGGCGAGGAAAAGAATGAATTAT
>JAEWIW010000176.1 GCA_023386855.1 Bacteroidota bacterium
GAACAGAACAAAAAAAACTTGAGGAGGCAACAAAAGTGATCAATGAATAAGTTATTCAAACATATGATCCGTTTTATCCTGTTCATTCTTGTACAGGTTTTCGTGTTGTTCCAGGTGCCGCCATTACACCAGTTCATTGTGCCATATGTTTATTTTCTATTCATTCTATGGCTTCCTTTTAATACACCAAGGCTGGGACTGACTTTTGTTGGATTTGTGTTTGGCCTTTCACTGGATTATTTTACCAAAACACCTGGGCTTCATGCTGCACCATGCACGCTGATTGCCTACTTAAGGCCATTCCTGATCAATATCCTGATCAGGCAGGATGGTGCGGAACTGAATTATCGTTCACCTTCCATAACCAGCATGGGTTTAGCTCCATATGCAACCTATGTGCTGATACTTGCTTTTATACATAATGCATTCCTGGTATTCCTGGAATGGATCCAGTTTGGATCATTCATTTATTTTGCTGGAAAAGTGCTGGGTACCACGGGCATCAGCCTTTTTCTCATTGCGCTAACGGAGCTATTATTTTACAGGAAAGAAAAATACAGAACGAATACGGCCTGATACCTGTTATTCGTTCCTTACAATCGGAGTAGGATCATTGAAGGAGGACTATGTCAGTATTCAACCAATCAAGAAGTAATATTATCAGGCTGATCTTTATCGGCCTATTCCTGATCGTGATAGTGCAGTTGTTCAACCTGCAGATCCTGTCGGACGAATACCGCCAGCTGGCGATGAACAATGCTGTATTTCGTAAAGTGGTTTATCCCAACAGGGGTATTATCTACGATCGAAAAGGCAAGGCCATTCTCAATAATACCATCATGTACGACCTGGTGGTAACGCCTTACGAGGTAAAGAATATTGATACGGCATCCCTATGTGAACTGCTCCAGATCGATTCGGCTGAATTCCGCAAGCGCATGCTGGAAGCGCGTTTCAAGAATGGACCTTACAGGCCATCGATTTTTGAAGATCTTCTTCCACCCGAAATGCATGCAAGGCTGGATGAAAATATCTGGAAATACTCCGGCTTTGCCCTAATAGAACGACCCGTTCGGGTATACCCATTCAATGCCGCGGCACATATTATGGGGTATGTTGGAGAGGCGGATTCGAATATCATCAAACGCTCGAAGGGATTTTATTTGCTGGGTGATTATGTTGGGAGAAGCGGTCTCGAAGCTTATTATGAGCCTGTGCTAATGGGGCAGAGGGGAATTACCAACCTGATCAAGGACAACAAGAACAGGCTGGTAGGCAGTTATGAAAAAGGAAAGTATGATACTGCAGCAATTGCAGGTCGCAACCTCAGAACCTATATCGATATCGAAGTACAGCAGCTGGCAGAAAAGCTGATGAATAATAAGGTTGGTGCCGCTGTAGCCATTGATCCAAAAACAGGGGGCATTATCGCCATGGCATCTGGCCCCAACTATAACCCCAATGATCTTACCGGTCCCAACAAGCAGAAGAACTATAGCAGGCTGGTGCTGGATGTGGCCGGGCCGCTGCTCAACAGGGCCATCCAGGGATTTTATGAACCCGGCTCCACCTTTAAACCTTTAGGTGCATTGGTGGCGCTGGATGAAGGGGTGATCAATCCTAATTTCGGGGTGGCCTGTTCCGGTGCATACTATGGTTGCTCAAGACCAGTACGCTGTACGCACAAAAATCCTGGTCATGCTGCCAACCTTCGGCTTTCCATCGCCAATTCCTGTAACTCCTATTACTCGCATATATACCGGCTTACCGTTGATAACCCGGCCTATGGTGGAGTGAAAAAAGGCTACGAGGCATGGAAGGATTATATGAATGCTTTTGGACTGGGAACAAAGATCGGCATAGATATTCCCGGTGAAGGAAATGGAAATATTCCCGATACCAGTGTCTATAACAGGGTGTACAGGGGTAGCTGGAATTCCTGTACCAATATTACCCTGGGAATCGGCCAGGATATGATGCAGACCACGCCTGTTCAGCTCGCCAATGCCATGTGCATCATTGCCAATAAAGGCTATTATTACCAGCCCCATTTTGTAGAAAAGATCGATAATGAAACAGAAGAAGATACTTTATTGAATAAGTTCAGGGTGAAGCATGAAGTATTGACCAAAATATCATCAGAAGCATATGAAGCGGTAATGGCTGGCATGCAGGATGTGGTGGAATCCGGAACCGCCCGGGCGGCTAAAATACCAGGCATCAATATCTGCGCTAAAACAGGAACGGCAGAGAAGTACAGGATCATTGACAGGAAGAGGGTTCAGCTAAAGGATAACTCCGTTTTTGTTTGCTTTGCGCCAAGAGAAAATCCGAAGATCGCTATTGCGGTTGTGGTGGAGAATTCAGGTTTTGGTTCTACCTGGGCGGCGCCGATTGCCTCGCTGATGATGGAAAAATACCTGAATGACACGCTGCGCACCGAACGGTTAAAGGAAGTAGACCGCATTGCGGCAGCTAACCTGATGCCCGGTTATCTTGGAAGGCTTCAATACATTGAAGATTCAGCACGTGCATTCCGTTGGTATAAAATGACAAAAGACAGTTCCTATATCCGCAAGTACCTCAAAGGAGGAAAAAGCAACAATGAAAAAGACAAGAGCGGTAACAACCAGGAACAACAGAAAAAACCGGCAACACAGGTTCGTAGTGAAACAGCATGGATCGACCAGAAAAGAAACTTTAAACCTACCAGGAATACAGCAGTATGAGCCAGAGAAATCCAGAAATATCGAAGGGAATTGATTGGCTGATGATATGGCTATACATCGCCCTGGTAACCATTGGCATCATCAGTATTTTTTCTGTTACCTACCGGGAAGGAGAAAATGTAATCGATGGATTTTTCAGGATGCAATCAGATTATGGAAAGCAGACCCTTTATTTCGTGATCTGCCTGTTTCTTGGAATGGGTATACTGCTTACCGATAGTAAATTCTTTACCGCAACGGCCAATATCTGGTATGCCTTCGGTATCCTTTTGCTGCTGCTGGTTTTCCCTTTTCATACTGAAGTAAAAGGAACCAAGTCGATCATCCGCTTTGGAAGTTTTCAATTGCAGCCAGCCGAATTATGTAAGGTATTTGTGAACCTGGCTTTAGCAAAATATTTGTCGAGGATAGATACCGATTTCACAAAATCCAAATCGCATCTTATTGCTGCTGCTATTGTACTTACACCAGCATTGATCAC
>JAEWIW010000184.1 GCA_023386855.1 Bacteroidota bacterium
GGCAACAGCATTGGTTTCTTCTCGGCGATATAGGTATGCAGCATGATGTTGACAAACAATTCACCCATCCAGTTCCTTTGCATTTTCAGCCCGGCCTGCGCTGCATAGCTATGACCCATTTCATGAAGCGCAAGCAGGTCAAAGAAGGGCATCATGCTGTAAGAACCATCCTGCTTTCCATATGCCTTCTTTACTTTTTGTTGCATACCAGGATCAAGCTGGTCAACAGTTGGAAGAAAACTTCTCCAGAATGCATTGTCCTCCGCTGCTATGGCAAGATGAACCTTGTCAATATTATGCGGAAAGCCATACACCCCGTGTAATGGTTTTGCGGCAAAGGTAGTCCAGTCCGCGGGAGCAAGAATATAAAGAATCGTCTTGGGTGTAAAGCTAATCTCCTGTTGAAAAAAAACACCGGCATCTTCCATCATTGCTGCTATGCTGGCCGCCCTTTCCTGGCAACCCGGGCTGTAATAATAAGTTTGGGTGAACCCTGTTAATGCTTTCAAGGGGAATTCATTTTCACTGGAAGAGCCCTGTGCAAGACTGTGTTGGGGCATAGTTAACATTGCCAGTAAAAAGAGCATGAAACATGCTCCAATGCTTTTGAAGAAATGGGTCATCATATTTTTTCTTCAAATGTATTATGCGTAAGTACCGCGGAAATAGTAAAAAATCGACAACTATAGGTCTTTCTGCATCCTTATCGGGGTATTCAGCAGCTGGTGTTCAATTACAGTGGGGTTGACACCGGCAAAGACACGGAAATCCTTAATCATGTGCATCTGGTCGAAGTAACCTGCTTCATAGGCTATTTTAGTCCAGGATAATTGTGGAAATGCTTCATGCATCCTGTATGCTTTTGAAAATTTCAATACCCTGGCATACATTTTCGGGTTCATTCCAATTCTTTCTTTACACTTCCTTTCAAATTGTTTTATACCCAGGCAGGAAAGCGAAGCCACTTTATCAATGGAAGCGTTCCCATGTTGATTCAACAACCATCGCATGGCTTCATCAAAAGGCAATAACCGGGGAGATGAAGCACTAATAAAACTTAATAAGAAATTTTCTATAATGATTTTTCCCTCTTCAAGAGTGGAAGCAGATCGAAGTCTTTCATTGATATGTTTCATCCTGGGCCCCAGGATATCCGTTGCATCCAGTCCCTTATCAAACAATTCATGCATGGGTATCCTGAAAAAATGAAACATTCCCCCGGGTAAAAAATCAACCCTTATTGCCCTGAGTTGCTCATGCACATTTATGTTAACCCTTGAATACTGCGGCCCAACGATCACCGTGATGGGCTGTTGTTGGAAAGTTTCCTCCTGCAACCGGTTCATGGAAACAGGATGGTTACAATAAAATATCAGGGATTGGAAAGGTGTTGGTGGATAAGGAGTAACGACATCACGACCATTCACCGGCAATACCACATGAACAGTGGAAATGCTGTGAATGTAAGGCTGCAATACCAGGTGAGGTTTATATACTTTTACATCCATGAAACCGCGTTAACTGAACATAACAGAACACTTTTCAAAGAATTATTAATTAAATCAATGTCACTATTTCCTTAAGATTTTATCCATTGATTTTCCCTTTGCAAGTTCATCGATCATTTTATCCAGGTAACGGATCTTCTGCATAAGTTCGTCCTCAATTTCTTCTACACGATATCCGCATATCACACCGGTGATTTTGGAGGCATTAGGATTGATTTGGGGAGCTTCCGTAAAAAAAGTTTGAAAATCCTTCCTGCTGTCGATCTGGTTTTGAAGTGACTGCTGATCGTAACCTGTTAACCAGCAAATAATGGTATCTACTTCTTCTTTCGTGCGTCCCTTTTTTTCCGCCTTCTGAACATAATGTGGGTACACACCGGCAAAAGTCATTTTAAATACCCTTGTATTATCCATCAGTAAAAAAATTTTTCTTAGTAAACCTTGAACTATTGTACTATTACCACCAAATAAGTTACAGTATTATTGAATAATTCTGGTGCTCTTTTAATCTTTCAACAATTGAATGGTCTTCTGATCTGTCTCCCCGTTGAAAAACTTTTCCAGCACCTGCCTGCATACTTCAGTAGTTGGCGCTGCATGGGAGAAAAGCGTCATTGATGATTTCAGTTTTATGGCATCTATACTCCCGAAAACTTTAACAGGGTCATTGGTTTGCAAGGCTAATAATGCATTGCAGATCTCGATCAGCCGGCTTCCCAGTAAGGGATGCTGTAAATATTGTTCAGCTTCACGCTTATTCTTAATTGCATAATACCGTGAAGTTTCACTAAGTCCAAGACCTTCTACCTGGGGAAATATAAACCACATCCAGTGGCTGGTCTTACTTCCCTGCTTGATTTCCTTTAAAGCCTGGTCATATGTTCTCTCCTGGGCATCGAGGAACCGGGAGAGATGCTTATTATTTTCCGTCATCAAAAAATAATTATTGAAAGAAAAAACATGGAAGTCTTTAGTTGGTTTAAAAAAAATGATACCTGAAATTACCTGTTGTTCATGACGCTTTCATGAACCTTTCTTCCTTCCCTGGCAATTACTTTAATCACCTCCTGGATGTCTTTTTTGGTAGTCCTGAAATTTACAATGCAGGCCCTAAGGCAATACTTATTTTCAATAACAGCGTTGGATAAAAATACTTCACCTCCCTGTTGTAAGGAATTCAACAAATTCTCATTTAGCGAATTGAGATAGTCATCATTGCCTGCATTGTTATCGGTATAACCTTTTGGATTATAGCGCAAGGTGGTAATGCTCAGGTTTTGTGTGACAGCTTCAAGTTCGGGGTGATTGCCTGCTTCCTCGTAAAGAAACTTCGCTAGCTCAATGTCTTCTTTTATAGATTGAATATAACCGTTCTTTCCAACCTGCTGAAGCGCCATCCAAACCTTCAGGGCCCTGAAACCGCGTGAATTTTGAAAACCATATTCATAAAAGTTAGTCGCAGTTTCTGTACCTGAACTATCAAAATTATAATAAACAGGATGAGCACTATAGGTGTCGACAAGATGCTGCGGATTTTTTACCAGGGTGCAACCTGCTTCCAGCGGGGCATACAACCATTTATGAGGATCAATTGCAATGGAGTCGGCTTCTTCCATACCTATAAAAAGCTTTTCATATCCAGGAACAACTGCAGCAGGTATACCATATGCACCATCAATATGAAACCACAGGTCATGGCTTTTACAAACAGCAGCAATTGCGGAAAGGTCATCCACCACACCAGTGCTAACATCACCAGCATTAGCTATGATTAAAAACGGCTTTTTTCCTTCTCTTAAATCATCATTAATGGTTTGTTTCAAAACCTGTATGTTCATTTTATTTGTTGCATCAGTGGGTATCCAGCGAATAGCTTTTGTACCATGACCAAACAAAACGGCAGCCTTTTCAATCCAGGTATGGGTGGCTTTGGAACAATAAAATACCATCTCATGTTCAATATTTTTCAGCCCCTCTTCTTTCAAATTTTTGGGAGCCTTGGCTGTCCTTGCCGCAAGAAAAGCCGTAAGGTTAGCCATATTGCCGCCACTTACAAGAACTCCCCCATAATTATCGGACACACCAATGAACTCTGCAAGCCACTTGATGGTTTGCTTTTCAATTGCGGTAGCCATAGGACTTAAAATATTTGCACCTACATTGGGATTGACGGCTGCAGCCAATAAATCTGCCAATGCACCAACCTGTGTTGGCGAAGAAGTAATGTACCCGAAAAATTTAGGGTGGCCGTTAAACAATGAATGTTTAAATAGCAGGTCGGTAGTTTTATCAATTATTCCTTGTACATGGCTTCCATGCTGGGGTAAGATATCTTTACCTATTATTTCCTGTATTTGCCCTGGTATTCTCCAGTAGTAACCGGGCCCTGCCGGATGTCTTCATAAAATTTCGCAATGGCATCAATTAAACT
>JAEWIW010000185.1 GCA_023386855.1 Bacteroidota bacterium
CTGGTAAACTGGACTACTGCATTGAAGTACTTCAAATTCGCTTACATCGGCATGATAAGGAATCGCAATGCGATTGAGTTCTGGAACCCATCGCATTGGCCTTGCATTGTCGAAACGGAAATTAATAGATTGTCCATATAATGTCCACGAAGCATCATCAGCATTGAACGACTTACCCGTATGGTTAACCGTAAATGTAAAGGTTTGCGGAAGTTTGATCGTCGCATTTTTTACATCACTTCCATGTGCGTCGGGCGACTGCTCAATGACCTGTGCCTGTGCTAAATCAAGTGTAATGGACACTTCAACGCCCATAGGGATGACCAGCTTATTATCAGCACCCACATTTACAAACTGCGATACATTCAACATCCCACCTTTTACGGTTAATCCACAGTAGAGGTTATCCGGTGCTGCAGTTGCAAATACATCAGCATTGATCCATACTGAGCCCTTAGGAATCTTAAAGGTCCTTGGACCACGAATTAAAACTCTTTGCACTACTTCAAGAGGAAGTAAAAGGAATGGTCTTGCTGCGCCCTGGAGCCAGACCTGCACAAGTGGAATCACTTTATAGAAATCAAACCAGACTCTTCTTCCATCAATGGTGGTCAATGGTCCAACCGTTTGAACAACGGAAGCCCCTCTTGCCCAATCCGGAACGCTTCCCCGCATCTGACTTGAAATAAACGGCACTTCTCTCCTGAATATCCTTAATGCTTTCTGATCTTCCGGCTCCGGGTGTTCAGTAACATCTTTCAGTACTTCACGGATGTTGGATAATACCTGTGGCCTTGAACTGGCCATACGCCTTCTGCCATCAAACTGGTATTCATCCACCGCAAGAATGGTGGGTTCACTGACAATAGAATTAGCAATGGAGTGTTTTAACTGTTCAAGCTGGGCAGCTTGTTGCTCATCGGCAACAGCAATGTCACCGCATAGCCTGGCCATTAGAGCCAGCAATTGGTCTTCATTCATAGAAAAGGTTATGTAGATGAAGGAATAAAACGGAGAGGAGTTTGCAGAGGGGATGATTGCCTATACAATATAAATTTCTTCAATGATAATTGCAAGGTGAAGCATGAACTATTAAACAAAAAAAAGAGCCACCGCATGGTGGCCCTTAATTATGATTATATGCTGTTGGAACTTTAGTTTTTCATGAACAGTTTGGAGATGCGTTCCTGCCCTGTGATTACTTCAACCTGGTACATTCCTTTTTTTAATGTGGAAAGATCAACCGTGTTGTCAGATGCCTTTAGCGGAACAGTCATCAGCACCTGCCCCTGGAGTGAAATAATCCTCGCCTGGCCAATGATTTCCTGGCCTGCATTTATACGGATGTTCAGTGTTGAACGAACAGGGTTAGGATACATCAGGATCTTAAAGCTTGATTTCATGTTGACTGTTACCACCCTGCCTGCTCCTTTTTTTCCATCCTTATCCACCTGTACCAGCCTGTAATAATTTTGTCCTTCAGAAGGATGATCATGAATAAATGAATATTGCTTATTCAATGACATGGAAGCATCTGCATCAACCCTTCCTATTTCATTCCATTGCTGTCCATCTATACTATGCAGCACGTTAAAATACTGGTTAGAAATTTCTGATGAGGTTGACCATATCAATTTCACCTTATTCCCATCCGGATTTGCATCAAAATAATTATAGGTTACAGGAAGTCCCGATTGAAATGTTACCGAATAAAATGCATTTCCCCTTCCAGAAAAATCAAAAGTATTACCAGATACACTTAAACCTATAATTCCACTTGCACCGTCCAGCGGAATCGGATTATAGTTAATTCCGTCCTCCGAATAAATGATATAATCTCTGCCTGTAGATACGTCAACAACACCACCCACAAACCTTCCATTAGAATATTCAAGTGCACCTTCATCCCATGTGCCGCCAAGTGTATAAGGGTAAGATCCAGGTAGTCTCCCTTTCAATGCATAGGTATTATTATTAATTGGCGTAGAGGTTGCTACAGTAAAAAAAGATTTTGGATTATAATCTGCATCCATCTCAATACCCAGGAAATGATAGCTTGTTCCATCAAAGGTTACATCCTTATAATAATAAACTGGAAAGGATAACGTAGTAGGAGTTACATTATTCCAGCCTATACCATCATCACTCATCATGATCACTCCTTCAAAGGTCTGGTTGTTATATCCCATTGCAAACACTTTATTATTCACCACTTTAATATTATGGTAATAATTATCCTCTGATGATGCAATCTCCCAAAATGTTCCATCAAATGAATAGGCAATCCCATTCATATTCCCATATACTGCTGACAGTAAAATGCCATTAGTTGAGGCCATTGAATAATAAGTATTCCCAGGATCATTATAAAGGGTGGTCCATGAATCGCCATCATCCGTTGATGTTAATATTCGATCTGTTCCTCCCGCAAAAAGGGTAGATCCATCATAAGCACTGGCATATAATTCTTTTCCACTTGCAGGGCTGCGGTTTACCCAGTTACCAAAAGTTGGTGAATTATAAATTACAGGTGAAGTGCCCAGGTTACCAATGGCTACATATTTATTAGGGGTTTTAACAAGACGATTAAAACTTCCCCCGCTATGGGAATACACCAGTCCATCATTTGAAGAAACGATGCCTTCAGAACAGGTAACAAAATATTTTCCGTTTAAAAAGGAAGATTCTCTTGGAACAAAATAGGCTGTCTTATTTAGAAGAGTTACAGTATTTAGATCACTTGATGTGAATACAGAACCATAGCCGCTATAATACTGGCTTGACCCATAAAAAATATACTTGCTTCCATCCCATACACCATTAAAAACCTGGTGACCGCTACCCCATGGAATAGTGCTTGCATCGGGTTGTTGAATGGTGAGAGAATTTGAAAATGTTGTCCAGGTTTGTCCATCAAAGGAATACTGCATTTCATTACCACTATTGAATGCAAAGAACCGGTCGTTCAGATACTGTATACGGTTAAGTGCATAATAAACTCCTGGTATATCAAACGAGGTCCAACTATTATCTGCAGCCGTCAGTGAACGGTATACTTCATCGCCATCGCCACGAACACCTATCACATACACACCGTTGCCATAGCTCATAGAACGGATCTCTTCGGTAGCTTTTCCAACATTAATGGCAAGGGCTGTCCAGGTAATACCATCGGCAGATGACAACACTGTCCTGTTCATTCCATAGGCATAAAATTTACCATTGAGGTAATTTACTTTACTAAGGTTTTGTGTTGTGTTTGAAACTCGCTCAGTCCAGTTTATTCCATCTGCTGAACTAATGATGGTACCATTTGCGCCAACAGCAACATAAACATTGGCAGCATATTCAAGGTAATACAACGAATAACTGGGAACACCGGTGGTAGGTTGAAACTGCCATTTAGTTCCATCAGCCGAATGATAAAATACATTGTCCTGTCCCAATAATAAATACTCTCCATTGGCATAAACCAGTTGGTAGCCAGTCTTAATTCCTACAGGAAAGCCAATATCTGAAGTGATGGTCGGAGCCTGCGCTGTTACATTAAGGAAGAAGGATAAAAAAAGAAAAGACAATAGGATGTTGCGTGTAAAAACATGCATAGGATCAGGGTTTCAGTAATTGGATTTTATTGTATGGCCGCAAAAGTCTTAAAATAATCGGCATGTCAAAATCCAATGACACGCTGGTAAGTAATTTCCCTTATCCCAATGCTTTAATAACTGAAATTAATGTGCAAAAAATATAAAAAAAATACCTCTTCATAAAAAGCATTATGAAGAGGTATGGAAATAATAAACAATTTAAAATCCTGCGTTGCCCAGCGACCAGCCTTTCCTGTATTCTCTTTTGACAAACTGGTTGGCTTCTTCAAAGTTGGTGATCTTCATATTTGGTCCATCCCACATCAGTGTGATATTTCTTCCGGGATATTCCGTACGATTACCATTTTTCTTTTTAAGATCATAACTCCTGATGGCAAGATTACCCATCAATACTGTTTCCGTTAATGGTCCTGCTACTTCAAACCGAGAGCTGGGGTTCTTTGCTTTTTCTGATCCATATCCCGCGATAGCGGCTTCCACCCATGCACCATAATGCCCTTCGGCACTTCCCGGAACACGCTGGATAGTTTGCGGCACAACTGTCTCCTTTGTCCTGGTAGTGGGCAGCAATTGTGGATCAGCGCCATAAGTGGCACACATCATCTTTCCTTTTGTACCCAGGAAGAGACATCCATTTCCTCCATCTCCCATTCTTTCATTGGGTTTTAATTCCTCTGGTCTGGAAGGCTGAATACCACCATCCATCCAATGAAGTATAAGATCAGGCTTTCCGTTGGTGCCTTTGAATTTTAAAGTGATATGCGATGCCAGTGGCCCGCTTTCAGGATAATATACGCTGTTCCATGGCTTCTCATATCTTGTTGCCACGCTGCATTGTGCCGATTCAGGGTAACCCAGATCGAGTACCTGGAATGGAGGTGCTATGATATGGCAACCCATATCGCCCAATGCACCGGTACCATAATCCCACCAGCCTCTCCAGTTGAAGGGTACCAGTATGGAAGAATATGGACGTTCAGGCGCTGTTCCCAACCAAAGATCCCAATCGAGTTCTGCAGGAACAGGTTCATTGGTGGAAGGAATAGGAACACCCTGCGGCCAGATGGGACGGTCGGTCCAGCAGAACACTTCCGTTACATCACCGATCACCCCGGCTTTATACCAGTCGATCAATTGCCTTACTCCATCTCCGGATGCTCCCTGGTTACCCATTTGTGTAACCACTTTGTATTTATCGGCAGCCTGTGTGAGTATGCGCGTTTCATAGATATCGTGTGTCATGGGCTTTTGTACATACACATGCTTTCCGAGTTGCATGGCAGCCATGGCCTGCACGGCATGGTTATGGTCGGGGGTGGAAACCGAAACAGCATCGATGGACTTGCCTTCCTTGTCGAGCATTTCGCGGTAGTCCTTATAATATTTTGCCTTTGGGAATTTTTTCCGGGTACCTGCTGCCTGGCGGTCGTCAACATCACAAAGCACGGCGATCTCTGCCTTCCCGCTTTTACTAAAAGCAGCGATATCGCTTGCTCCTTTACCTCCTGCTCCAATACCGGCAACTACAAGCCTGTCGCTCGGTGCAATATATCCCTTACCTCCCAGTACATGCCTGGGAACGATATAGATGCCGCCGGCCAGCAGGGCTGAATTACGAATGAAATTTCTCCTGGAATCCTGGATGTTTTTTTTGTTCATGACAAAACTTTGTTAGTGATTAGTTATTGGTGATAGTGATTAGTTTGGCTGCTCACTATAGTTTTTAAAATTGTCCAGGATGGCCTGCCAGCCTGCTTTCTGCATATCCCTTGAATGGGTGGTCTCTGCATCAAAGGTTTCCTTTACCCTGGTTTGATCGCCCTCTGCAAGGAACTCAACTTTTACTTTCCTTCCATCGGCCATGGTATAGCTGATCAGCTTATGGGTGTTCACTTCATCATAAATTCCCCCAAAGTCAAATCCCATTGATCCATCCTTTGCTTCCATACGGGAAGTAAAAGATCCTCCTGTGCGAAGGTCATTGGTTGCATGCGGTGTATGCCAGTCGTCGGAAGCAGCATTCCATTTGATAATATGCTTTGGTTCGGTCCAGCGCTCCCATACTTTTTCTACCGGGGCATTAATAATTGTTTCAACAGTGATTGGGCCGTTGTTGGTCATCGTTAGTTGGTTAAGGATGAATAAGGTTAAAGTTATAAAAGCATTACCGGATAATTCCCGTTAATTTTTCACCCCCCTACATGTTTTCATGTACCTCGCTTTATGGCCATATTCGTTTTGCTATATTATTTTCGCCACATGAATAAAGTGAATACAAAGGGTAATTTATGTATACTTTTTGTGGACGATGATGAAGACGACAAGGAATTTATTTCACAGGCTTTCCATAAGGTAACGGAGCATTGCGATATGCATACTGCCGAGAATGGAAAGCAGGCACTTGAATATTTACAGAATATCAAGGATGAAGATGCTCTTCCATGCCTGATTGTTCTTGACCTTAATATGCCTGTCCTGAATGGGCTGCAAACCCTTGAAGAACTGAACAGGAAACCTGCCTTTCAGAAGATCCCCAAAGTGATCTTCACCACTTCCGATTCTGATGAAGATAAAAAGCGCTGCCTTTCAAAAGGTGCAGTTGATTTTTTTGTCAAGCCTTCCAGCATGACCGGTATAATCAAGACGGTACAAAAAATGCTGTTGTATTGTAAAGGCTAGGTTACCCGATGGATATTCATGTACTGATTAAAAAAGCAACTGAGATTTCGCGAGAAATTGTTCAGAAGGAAGCCCCGATTGCTGATGCCCGGGCCTAATGGGTAAAGGAAAGCATGCTTGCACTGAAGCAATC
>JAEWIW010000202.1 GCA_023386855.1 Bacteroidota bacterium
CCACCAGTTCTACAGGGTAGCCATCGGCATCATAACGGTACTCAAATTTGTAGGGGATAACGGAAGGAAAAGCTCCACTATATGCTTTTTGTTTGCGGATCATATTATTTTTCGACATATTCGCAAAATACAGGGTGGGCATGTCCATATGAATGAAAGGATTGATATAATGATCATATCCATAAGAACCGCCTTCTCCCTTTCCTGTTGATGTGGTGGCTTCATCAGAGATTTTATTGCCTCCTGAAAAATTCATCCTGTACTGAACTGCCTGGCCATTATCATAGAGATAATATAAAGTAATCTCACCAGCACCATCCGAATAACTGTACTCCACGGAATTATGTGTTTTGTTTCCATAACTGTCCTGGTTCATATTCACGATCCTTCCTAAACCATCATATGTGAATTCAGTGGTAGCCACCTGCTCCTGGTTTGCCTTATACATTTTTATGGTACTTACTTTACTTCCTGAATAGAAATACTGGTTATAATGAATCAATTGCAGGTCGGCATACTGGGGAAGCTTGTCATACATGTCCACTTTTGAAATTTTATCCTGGTTGTTATAATGATAAACGATTTTAACATTGGGATAATAATTACCCTGGATATACCGGAAGCTTTCTTCCAGTTTCAACTTTTTGGCTGCTTTTGAACCACCCATTACAATCACAGGCTGGGTAACAACCTCATCTATGGTGAAGTCCTTTTCTTCGGTTACTCCCCACTGTGAAAGTTGCAAATGTACCCTTGTATGCGCCTTTGGAACTTTTATACGGTTTGTTCCAGGGTTTAGTTCAATGGTAGTTTCATGCATGACCATGCTGCTATCCCAAGTTTGCACCCTGAGGATGGCGGGAATACTGTCGTACATGTATTGTCCCACCTGGATGGCAGCTTTCACCTGGAAGGAAACGCTGTCTGCAACAGGTTTGCCCGGAACACCAGGACCTCCCGGAACCGGTACTTTGGTAGTATCACGGGGTTGTTCATGCCCATTTCCGCCATTTCCATGACCGGGGAATTTATCGAGCACTTCTTTTGAACAGGAAGTAAAAACAACGAGGAATGCTACGGCTAAAGCAAAGAGGCGATTGATCTTTTTCATGATTTTTCTGTTAAGGTTTATAGCAATACCCCTCGCCCTTCCCGGAATGTTGGGTAGAAAACTTCCGTTAACAGAATTTTAACAACTATAGATCTATTCTCTTAAATAATTAAGAATTTCCCGATGCGACATAACCCGCAATCACAAGTCTATCGACTTTGCATTAAACTGGTTACTTATCATTTCACCGCTTCAATCACCAGCACTACACTGGAGCGGGATGATTCCACCAATGGGTTGATGCCTACCTTCATCAGGAAATCACCGGAATAGATGGTGGATTCATTAACCGGTGACTTTTTCCCCGGCATAAGATTGATCTCTTTTATTTTATAATTTTTTGAAGGATCAAGCCCTTTCAATTTCACCGGTCCGGCATTGCTTGAAGGTGTATAACGGTTCGTAATAAAATAATTGAACATGATGGATCTTGTTCTTTCTTCATTTACAAACATCAGGGAAGCAAATGGATTGTCCCATGGACTTTTCAGCCTGAAAAGATCACCGTGCCAGATCACATCACTTTGTTCTTTATAATTGGCTACTGCTGCTTTTGCAAACTGGAGTTCTTCGGGTTTAAGATGATCCACTACGATATCGAAACCAAGCTTTCCCATCATGGCAACATCGGTCCTGAACTTCAATGGAAGTTTGCTCCAATCGGTAACATGGTTACAGGATACGATCGCTGGAAAAAAGAAGGAGTTTTCCCATTGTATGAACACTCTTTCAATTGGATCAGTATTATCACTTGGCCAGAACTCGGTAAAATATTTCAGTGCTTCATAATCGGCCCTGCCTCCTCCACCACTGCATAACATCATCGGCACCTTTGGATATTTCTGTCTTACCCTTTCCAGTACTTTATACAATCCTTTTACATAATCCACGTACAATCTTGATTGAGGAAGTTTCTTCTTTTCAAGGTATTTGGAATGCGCGTTATAGATCACCGCATTGCAATCCCACTTAATGAATGCGAGGTCAGGGTTCTCAGTGAACAGGGTATCGAGAATGCTGAAAACAAAATCCTGCACTTCAGGATTGGTAAGATCAAGTACCAGCTGGTTCCTGAAGTAATGTTCAGGTCGGTTTTCTTCTCTTAATACCCAATCGAGATGCTTTTCATACAATACACTTTTTGGATTGACCATTTCAGGTTCTATCCAGATACCGAATTTTACCCCAGCCTGTTCTGCTTCCTTAACCAGGTAACCGATGCCGTGCGGCAGTTTCTTTACATTTTCCTGCCAGTCGCCAAGTCCAGCCCTGTCGTGGTTCCTGGGATATTTATTACCAAACCAGCCATCATCCAGCAGGAACATGTCAACGCCAAGTTCCTTCGCTCCTTTGAACAAATTAACGAGTTTGTTCTCATCAAAATCAAAGTATGTTGCTTCCCAGTTATTCAATAATGTAAGCCGTGATCCTTCACCATCGAGGATGCGGTATTTGCGTGCCCATGAATGCATATTGCGACTGCCTTCACCATAGCCATGATCAGAAACCGTATAGATAAAGGAAGGAGTGGTAAAAGTGGCATTGGGTTCCAAAGAATAATCCGATGCAAAAGGATTGATGCCTGCGATAAGCCTTAAATGACCGTAAACATCTTTTTCCATGTCTATTTTAAAATTGCCGGTCCAGGCCAGGGTACCCAATAAAACTTTGCCTTCATCTTCAGAAGCGGGCCTGTCGAAAGCAATGGAAAAACTTGGTGGCTGGAAAAGGTTGGCACGGGTGCCTAATTTGGAATCCAATGTTTTGATACCATGAGTGATCTCGGTGGTTTCGGGCTGCATTTCCTGTGCCCACGTACCATGATATTGTGTTAGAAAATATTTATCGTTCAGAAAGAACAGGTTTGCAGATGCATACTTCTTCAGCACAATGGTTTTCTTTTCCTTATTGGTGATCTCGGACCACTGCTCGAAAACATTTTCTTTTGAATAGGTCTTATAAAAAAGTTTTACTTCTACCGGGTAAACGGGGTCACGAAGCAGGATGGTGGTAAGGGTAACGTTATCATCCAGTTTTTTGGATTCATGGCTGGTATACTTTAATTCAAGGGAAGTATTCCCATCTCCATGAATGAGCTGGATCGCAGGCTCCACCAGGTTCCAGGTTCCTGCAGGCGTATAAGCGTTATTATTGATGGCATTATTATTATCATCTAGCCTGAGCTGGTTATTGATGGAGGCATATTCTTTTTCAGCTCCTAACCTGTTTCCAAAATGAATGATCGATAACCGGCCTTCTTTATTCGATTGAAGCGCCATGGCATGATCGTTTGTTTCAATGGCAATGTTAACGGGCTGTTGCGCAATTACAGCGCCATAGCATAATGTAATCAGGAAGGAAAATAAAATATTCTTCATAATAACCAATTAGGAGGCTGAAGATAAAGCATTGAAGGAAGAAAGCTCCCAGGTTAAATTCTCCCGCCTGTCAAATTTTAATCTGCTGGTATTTAATGCAGAGTAATTTTAATGTTCAATTACCCATATCCCTTTAATATGTTCAAGAAATTATTCTTTTTTGCCCTTCTTGTGGCAATGATTAAGGTCTCTTCTGCCCAGAGTTTGCGTCATAGTTTCGGCGAAACGGTTTCCGTGATGCATGGTACGATGCAGGATCAATATTACCAGCAGGACCTTACCCTTATTCAAAGTAATCTCTCGTATTTTCCCAGGTTAAGTTTTTTAGAAACTGAAAAAACTTCACTGAGTATCGGGGTTCCGCTGGGCATCGGGTTTGGTATGTATAGCGATACATACGCCAGTGATGAAGGATTGTATTTTTCTTTTGATGTTCCGGTGGTGCTTGACTTCAATATCGGGTGTAACTCTTCCAAAGAAAACACCAATGGCTTTGGTGGTTTTGTGGGCGTAGGATTTGGCTTCCAGAAAGTAAGCATTTCGCAAACCGAATATGTCGATTACAATGGAGAAAGTTATGGACCTATGATAAGAGGCGGAGTAAGGTTCCGTGGCAGCAGCCGGTGGCGAACCAAATCCATTACCATCAGTTCTTTCTATAAAATGGGAATGGAAAATGAAAAATTCAAAACGGTTGGATTAAGTGCTTTCTTCGATCTGTAATTTCATAATTTCTAAGCAGGAATATTAAGCTTTTGCAAATCCATGTTTATATTATCCAACCTCTTTCCTGCGATGAAAGAGTAAATAGGACCAAAGTTTCAACTCATTAAAATTCCTGCAATACATCCTGTACCGGATAATGAAAGCAGAGA
This sequence comes from Bacteroidota bacterium, assembly GCA_023386855.1. GTDB lineage: Bacteria > Bacteroidota > Bacteroidia > Chitinophagales > Chitinophagaceae > Flavitalea. The sequence continues at coordinate 4,365 of JAEWIW010000202.1, forward strand.
GAAAAGTAAGAATAGCAATAAACAATATCGCGGATTGAATATTGAAGAGATCGGTTATGATACCGGTGAGTACTGCACCAATCGCATATCCGAGGTCGCGCCATAAACGGAATACGCCAATGCTTTTTGCACGATCGATCGGGTGAGTATTTTCTGCAACAGTGGCCAGGAAGGTGGGATACACCATCGCAGTTCCCCATCCGAGAAATGCAGAAAGAATGGAAAAATGCACCATGGTATTTGCCCAGGCGAGGCCTGTCAATGCCATTGCCTGCAATAACATCCCGGTATAAAGAAGGTCTTTCTTGCAGAAAACATCAGCCATTTTACCGGTAAAGAGCTGGCCCAATCCCCATACCGCGGGATAGATGGCAGTGATGATGCCTATCTGTGATAAGGAGAATCCTTTGGATGCCAGCAATAAGGGGAAGATCCCCCATACCATTCCATCATTGAGATTGTTGACGAGCCCGGCCTGGTTCACTGATCCAAGATTTTTATTTTTCCATGTAGTATCCCAGAAAATATTTTTTAGTCGTGGTACAACACTGTAAGAAGTTTCCTGTGCCACATGATGCCTTGTATCTTTAACGAATAGCCAGGTTCCAAAGAAACCCAGCAGTACAAGAATGATCCCGATATAAAACGGGTATGGCCTGATACCATATTCACCTGCGATCCACCCGGTAAGAAATGCTACCGCTGCTACAGCAATATAACCCGCAAACTCGTTTAGTCCCATCGCAAATCCACGCTGTTTCTCTCCTACCAGGTCAATCTTCATCACCACTGTGCTCGACCATGCCAGTCCCTGGTTGATACCAAGTAATATATTAGCCGCCACGATCCAGCCCCATGAAGGAGCGAACATCAGGACAAAGGGAACCGGGATACCTGCCACCCATCCTGCAAGCAGCATGTTCTTTCTGCCAAA
>JAEWIW010000221.1 GCA_023386855.1 Bacteroidota bacterium
GGCGTATTCAATACCGGCGTTGGAAGCGAAGTGTATACCGGGCAGGAACCGCTGTCATATGTGAACACAAGTCTTCGCTGGGAAACCACACGCCAGTTCGATCTTGGATTCGACCTTTCATTATTGCGTAATCGTATTACGCTAACAGCAGATTATTATAATAAGAAAACTAACGACCTGCTGTTATCAAGCCCTATCCCTTTAACCACAGGATTTAGCACAACACTGCTGAACATTGGCAATATCGAGAATCATGGCTTCGATGCTGAACTGCGTACCATCAATACCACCGGCCAGTTGCAGTGGACTTCCGCGGTGAATTTTTCCATGAACCGCAACTCCATTACCAACCTCAACAGTGAAACCGATATCATTTTAAACGGTGGAATACTGCTGAGAGAAGGCGAATCCATTGGAACCTTCTATGGATACGAGTTTGCAGGCATCTTCCAGACCGACCAGGAAGCGGCATCAAGCCCTGTACTGGTGGGTCAGGAACAAAACTCTCCTAACGCAGCATCAAGGGCAAAAGCCGGCGACAGGAAATATGTTGACCAGAATAAAGATGGAAAGATTGATGCAGGCGACAGAACCATACTCGGTACTGCCACTCCAAAATTCACATGGGGTTTCAATAATTCACTGAGCTATAAAAACCTTGAATTGTCATTCTTCTTCCAGGGATCACAGGGCAACAAGATGGCTAACCTCAACAATATGGACCTGCTCAATTTTACAGGGCAGAATAATGTACTTGCTGAAGCAGGATTGAACAGGTGGTCACCTGAAAACAAAAGCAATAAATACCCAAGGCCACTGGCGGCAGGAAGTCTTGACCAGGGCATCATCTCTTCCGCTATTGTTGAAGATGCATCCTATATCAGGCTGAAAAATATCACGCTCAGTTATAACCTTCCATTACGATTGGTTTCCAAAGTGCATATGAGCAACCTGAGGTTATATGTAAGTGGAAGCAACCTTTGGACACTCACCGATTATACCGGATATGATCCTGAAGCCAATACCTTCGGCCAAAGTACTACACTGGTAGGACTTGACCTGGGCGGCTACCCGCAGGCTAAAATTTTCCAGTTTGGATTAAGCGCTTCTTTCTAATCTTTAAACGAAAGCTAAATGAAAAATAAAATCACCATACAGATACTGGCGGTATGTTTAATTGCTGCTGCCGGATTTTCTTCCTGTAAAAAATTTTTGGAAGAAGATCCCAAAAGCAATGTTACCGTAACCAATTATTATAAAACTGAACAGGATGCCATTTCTGCTGTCAACTCTATCTATGCGTACCTGAATTCCATCAGCACCGGCTCTACAGCAGGTGTATATCACAGTACATTTTGGGTAACAGCAGGCCTGGCTTCTGATGAAATGCTGAACAACCAGCTTGCTGCCCCGCAATACGACCAACTTGCCACCTTTACTTTCACACCACAGAACAGTGCACTGGAAGAGATATGGGCAATGCATTATAAAACCATCACCATTGCCAATATCGCGATCAACAGGATTCCAGGTATCAGCATGAATGAAGCACTTAAACAACGTCTTATAGGCGAAGCAAAGTTCCTGCGTGGCCTTATGTATTTCAACCTGGTAAGAATGTTTGGAGAAGTGCCACTGATCATCGAGGAAAATGCGCCATTGACACCGGGAGTAGCTGCAGAGAATGCGATATATGAACAAATCACCACTGATCTTTCATCAGCCGCCGATGTACTTCCCTTAAGTTACGATGCAGGCAATGGAAGAGGGCGTGCAACTAAAGGCGCAGCCAATGCTTTACTGGCCAAGGTTTATCTTACTCGCCAGGACTGGGAAAATGCGGCACTATATGCAAAGAAAGTTATCGATTCAAACCAATACGCATTATGGGATGATTTCGCCGATGTGTTTAAACTCTCGAGCCGTAACGGAAAAGAAGCTGTTTTTTCTGTTGGATTTGGTGATGCAGGTGGTGCCATTATCTTCTGGGAAGTAGGACAGTTCCTTGTTCGCCTTCTTCCTTCACAGCTCAGCGATGAAGGGGTTATCAATGCACAGGGATGGCAGATCCCTACGCAAAATCTCTATGATGCTTACGAACCCGAAGACAGGCGCAGGGCGGTAACTTTTGTTACGGAAGTGAATGGACCCAATGGCACTTACACCATCAGGCCTTATATCCAGAAATACTGGGATCGTGCTGCAGAACCAAAAGGAAATGAAACATCGAACGATTTCCCCGTTATCCGCTATTCCGATGTTCTGCTGATGTATGCTGAAGCCAATAATGAACTTGGCCAGGCAGGCATTGCACATGAATACATCAATATGGTAAGAAAGAGAGCACGCTTCAATGGAACAACTTATGAAAACGCAGTGCCCGATTATTCAGGCCTTAATAAGGACCAGATGAGGCAGGCCATCATAAAAGAAAGAAGACTTGAATTTGTTGCAGAAGGACAGCGCTGGTTTGATCTTGCCAGGACAGGAACACTCGAAACCCTGGTACCACAGGCCAAACCCGGCGTTACTCCAGCAGCCAAACATTATAAATTTCCTTTACCGCAGAGAGAGGTGGACCTCAACCCTAACCTGCAACAGAACGATGGTTACTGATAAGGATAAGCCTATTGATCATATAAATCAGATGAATTGAAGCAGTCGAATTTTGAAAAATTTCCAAGGATCCGGATCGGGAACCATAGCGGCTTCCAGGGATGGGATGCTATCCTTGATGAATGTATTAGTAAACCAGGTGAACAGGAGAAACAGGTTATTATCATTGAATGTTATCCTGGTGTTGAAGTAAACAGTATCATAGAACAATTGAAACAGCGTACTGAGCAACCTTTTATTGCAAATGTTTCAACTGCCATGAAAGAAGAAAAGGAGATCGAAAAAATGATCCACCCTTTTGTTACAGACGATCCTGTTTTCGGTTATATGTCACCGTTAGACATTGAAAGTTTTTTCGTACCCTCAAAACTACAGCAGCTTGCCAACAGCATCCAGGAACAAACCGGCCTGGTGATCATCATTGGAACTGGCGCATCACTTGTTCCTGTTCAATACAGCCGTCTCGTGTATGCTGATATGCCGCGCTGGGAAATCCAGTTAAGGTTCAGGGAGGCAACAGCATGCAACCTTGGAGCATCCAATTATGATGCAGAATTCAGTTATAAGTATAAACGGTCCTATTTTGTTGACTGGCGCGTATGCGACAGGCTCAAAAGGAGGCTGATGGATAAAGTGGATTATTTCCTTGATACAACAAAAAGCGCTTCGCCCAAAATGATTTCTGGCAAAGCCTTGCTTGATGGGCTGGAACAGGCCTCACGACAGCCTTTCAGGGTAGTGCCTTTCTTTGACCCCGGGCCCTGGGGTGGCCAATGGCTTAAGGAAGTCTGCGACCTCGATCGAAGTGCAGTAAACTTCGCATGGGGTTTTGATTGTGTTCCTGAAGAGAACAGCCTACTGATGGAATTTGGAGATATGGTTTTTGAAACACCATCCATCAACCTGGTCTTCTATCGTCCTAAACAGCTTTTAGGAAACAAGGTATATGAACACTTTGGCGCTGAATTTCCCATTCGTTTTGATTTCCTGGATACCATGAAGGGAGGTAACCTGAGTTTACAGGTTCACCCGCTTAAGGAATATATCCATGAGAAATTTGGTATGCCCTATACACAGGATGAAAGCTATTACTTTCTTGAAGCTACAGAAGACTCCTATGTTTACCTGGGGTTAAAGGAAAATATCGTTCCTGAAAAAATGCTTACTGAACTGGCAGCAGCTCAACAGGATGATATCTTGTTTGATGCTGACCGTTTCGTTGAAAAATGGCCCGTCCGCAAACATGACCATGTATTGATCCCTGCAGGTACCGTTCACTGTTCAGGAGCCAATAGTGTTGTGCTGGAGATCAGTGCTACACCATACATATTCACTTTTAAATTATGGGATTGGGGAAGAATGGGGCTTAATGGAAAGCCACGTCCCATTTCCCTGGAACATGGACGGAATTCCATTCAATGGAACCGAACCACTTCATGGACAAAAGAAAACATCCTCAACAGGGTGGAAAAGATCACGCAGGGTGATGGCTGGATGGAAGAAAGAACAGGCCTTCACAAAGGATCATTCATTGAAACAAGAAGACACTGGTTCAGCAAACCTGTTCAGCATAATACAAACGGTACGGTTAACATCCTGAACCTGATAGAAGGAAGAGAAGCTATAGTTGAAAGTCCAACAAATGCTTTTCATCCTTTCGTTGTTCACTATGCTGAAACCTTTATACTCCCTGCAGCAGTTGGAGCATATACTGTTCGTCCGCATGGCGAAAGTGAAGGACAAACCATTGCCACCATCAAAGCTTTTGTAAGGGAAGAAAACATCATTCAAAACACCTGTAATTAAACACATGAAAGAAAAAAGTCTGAAATATGTTTACCAGTGCACCCTTGTTGCGGCCGTAGGCGGGTTATTGTTCGGTTACGACACCGCGGTAGTATCCGGTGCAATTGGTTTCATACAGGAAAAATACCAGCTATCGGCTGCAATGACCGGCTGGGCTGCATCCTGCGCGCTGGTAGGATGCATGGTGGGCGCCATGTTTGCCGGCCCTATCAGTGACCGGCTGGGGAGAAAAAAAGTACTCATGATCTCCGGGATCGCTTTCGCGGTTTCATCTTTGGGAATCATCATACCACTAATCCTCGACTGGTTCATCTTTTTCAGGATCATTGGTGGTATAGGTATTGGCATCGCTTCTATGCTTGCTCCCATGTATATATCTGAAATAGCACCACCTGCCATCAGGGGAAGGCTTGTATCGATATACCAGTTAGGCATTGTGATCGGCATCCTGCTGATCTATTTTGTCAATGCCGCCATTGCCGGCATGTACGATGAAACCTGGAATATCAATGAAGGATGGAGATGGATGTTCGGGTCAGGAATTATTCCTTCCATCATCTTTATCATCCTGCTGTTCACCGTTCCTGAAAGTCCACGCTGGCTGGCACAGGAAAACCGTTGGAATGAAGCGGAGGATATTTTATCAAAGGTCAGCGGTGGCTACGATGTAAAAGCTGAACTGCAGGAGATCCGTGATTCATTTGAAATGCAGCAGGTATCATTTTCGAAGTTGCTTAAACCAGGGCTTAGAACAGCACTGGTCATTGGCGTGATCCTTTCCATTCTTTCACAGGTTACCGGTATTAACGTGATCATGTATTACGCACCGGAAATTTTTAAAGCAACCGGCGATGGTTCTTCCTCAGCCTTATTACAAACCGTGCTGGTGGGAGGAATAAATGTTTTAATGACAATTGTTGCCATCCGTTATGTTGACCGGCTGGGAAGAAGAAAACTCTTGCTGATAGGCGCAGCGGGTATGGCAATCTGCCTTGCATTGATTGGTTATGCATTTTACACCAACAATGTCCAGGGCTATGGCGTTCTCATTGGAATACTGGCATACATTTCTTTCTTCGCCATTTCCTTAGGGCCGCTCACTTTCGTGGTGGTATCGGAAATCTTTCCCACCCATATACGTGGACGTGCCATGTCGGTCGCCATTTTCTTCCTATGGTTATCGGTTTATGTTGTTTCACAAACTTTCCCTATGCTGCTTGAAGCCATCGGCAGTTCTTATACCTTCTGGATCTATATGGTCATGTCGGTGATCGCCTTTCTTTTTGTATGGTACGTGGTACCTGAAACAAAAGGAAAAAGCCTCGAAGAAATTGAACAACTCTGGGTTGTTCCCGGAACAGAAAAATCTTTACAACAACTTTAAACATTCTAATACTAACGATTATGCTACCACGTAAACTTTTGACAGCATGTCTCCTGTTTTTGCTGGCCATCACCGGGGCATGCAAAAAAGATAGCGCTGATCCCAATGCACCCATTCTTCAATTAAGGCCTGATAACGTTACAGCGAAGGCAGGTACTAACATTCAAACGGTATTATCCATTACCGCACCCAACGGTGCAAAGGATGTAGTGATATATAAAACCATTAAC